>NZ_JAEQCB010000018.1:0-88926 GCF_020738785.1 Microcoleus sp. PH2017_05_CCC_O_A
CCATTTTTTGACGATCGCAATAATTCTCTTGACCATTTTGACTAGATGATACTACTATTGCTTACTACTGCTTACAAACTTAATAAAGTTTTATAATACCAATTTAATGTGAACTTGCACATATCCCGATCTCCCCTAAGTTCCCCTGAATAAGCAGGCTGATTTTATTGTCATCATAGGTACGTAGTTGCGCTTTAGCGTTCTTTCCTAATATTATAAAGAGCGCTAAAGCGCAACTACGTACCTAATTTGTATTCGGATTCTATGCAGCCTCATAAAAAATTCGTATAACTCTGCTTTTGATTATTCATTAAAATTAACCAATAGGTAACTCAATCACAAACTCCGCTCCCTGTCCAGGTTGGGAATTGCAGTAGAGTTTCCCCCCATGCTTTTCCGTCACAATCTGGTGACTCATTGAGAGTCCTAGCCCGGTGCCTTTCCCGGCATCTTTGGTTGTAAAGAATGACTCAAATAAGCGTAATTTCAACGCTTCATCGATGCCTGAACCATTGTCAGCAATCCTAATTCTGACCCAATTATCTTCGATAATTTCAGTTTGAATTTGAATAGAAGGAATCAGCACGAGTTCAGAATTATCAGAATTTTTACTTCGATCCATTACATCATCTAGGGCATCAATACTATTGCCAATAATGTTCATAAATACTTGATTTAATTGTCCAGCGAAACATTTAATCTTTGGCAACTTGCCGTAATTTTTGGCAACAGTAATTTCCGAATAATTATTATTGGCTTTGAGTCTGTGTTTCAAAATTAATAGCGTGCTGTTGATGCCTTCGTGGATATCGAAAGCAATCTTTTGGGAAGAGTCTGCTCGTGCGAACAACCGCATGGAATAACTGATATCGCGGATACGTTCAGCACTCTGCTGAAGAGATGCAAGCATTAGGGGTATATCTTCTTCTACAAATTCTAGCTCAATGGCTTCAGCGTGTTCGATAATTTCTGACGCAGGTTCGGGGTAATGCTGCTGATAGATGTGCAAATGTTCTAGTAAGTCTTTTAGGTATCTGTCAGTATGGGTTAGGTTGCCGGCTATGGAATTAATTGGATTGTTAATGTCATGGGTTACTCCTGCAATCAACTGTCCCAAAGTCGCCATTTTTTCATGTTGAATTAGGCGTTCTGTGGATGCGGCTTGTTGTTCCTGTAGCAGTTGCTTGACTCGTCGAATCATTTGATTTAGGGCTGTTGCTAATATACCAATTTCATCTTGAGTGGTAACAGCAGCTTGTAAATCAAAATTGCCCGTTTGGGTTGCTTCCTGGGCAATATGGGTGACTTGCTGGAGGGGACGAGCGATCGCCCGACTGGTATAAATCGCGAGGAAGATGGCGATCGCCACTGACAAAATCATGCTCCCAGCAATAACCTGTACTCGTAGCACCTGTACATTTGCAAACTCAGTTTTTGCTTCTTTGTAATCTTTATACGCCCTTACCTTTAATTGCTCTATATCTTGTAAAAATTTCTTCAATTGCAGCGATGTAGGACTGCTACCAAAAGTCAAGAGCTGGCTGCGGAATATCTGAATTTCTGCGGGTGATAATTCAGCGGAATTAATTGCCTTTAATATCGCCTCTGTCTGCTGCAAGTAAGCCTCTGGAATCTCTTCATTGGCTTGCAGAAAACGTCTGACGGTATTTATTTCAGCAGGTGACTCGTCAACCTTATGATTTTTTGTATCCCCTTCCGAAGATTTAAACTCAGACCATTCTTTTTTGAATAGAGCCACATGGTTTAAAAAATAGGAATACTGTTGGTCTAGCAAATCTCGATTTTCCAATAGCATCAGGATCTGCTGTTGGTGGAGGAGAACTTGAACGAGCTGGATCTGCAATTCACTGATGAATTGAGTTTCTTCGATCGCATTTTGTTCGTGTCTAACAGCTTGTTGATGATATTGGTCAGCGATCGAGATTCCTGTAGCGGTTCCCAGAATTGCCACTCCCAGCGCCAGTCCATAGCCCACACTAATCTTTTGTCCTACCTTGAGACAACTGAACCAATGCTTCAGATGACGTAAACGCAACTTTCGCATAAATGAATGCTTTAAGAAATGGCTCTCATATAGATCTAATAAGAGACCAAGTTTAAATCTATTTTTAGGTTCGGGCATAGAACTCATGGTGGACACTGGATATATTATAATCACAATTACTTGTAAAAAACAAAAACCAGGAATGAAAATAAATCAACTAATTCGAGAATTTTCCTCAGGTCTCCTAATAGTAAATAGATCGGGCGCATCTGGCGCAAGGAAGAGGGCGAAGCATGACCGCATATAAGTTATTAGTTATAATCTCCTATTTTCTGCGGTCATGCTTCGCCCCTACAGATATATTTACCTTGCGCCAGATACACCCCTGTGCTTTTTCCTTCTGTGTCTGCTTCAATCCTCAACTTTCAAAGCTCTTCTTGCTAATTTTACATAAGTTTTCACAGTTTCATAAGGCATTTCCAAATCAGCAGCAATATCGAACAAAGATTCCCCCAATTCCCGGCGCGCTAAAATCGTCGCCCAAGTTTCCGCAATCTCACCAGCCCGACTCCCGCCTGTACGCTTTCTGTGCGCCATAAACTTCTCTGTCAATTCATCGATTCGCGCCGCCAATACGCTTTGGATAGAGACTTCGGGTAGGGATTCTGTCAACCATTGCGATCGCGTTTGTCCCAATCCAAAGGTTGTTTTGTGGCCCGTGCCGCAGTAAGGTGCTAATTGCCCCAAGGCATAAAATAATTGTACAAAATCAGGGCGCAATCCGGCCGATCGCCCGATCGCAAATTCCACAGCCCCAGTAAATCCCGTTACCATGCCTTTTTTGCCCGCCGCCACCTTTTGCGACTCCAACTTGTGGCGGCTAATAATTACATTTTCGTCAATCCAATTCAGAAATTCTGCTTGGTCAACATTCATACCCGAAAAGTTATTCCAGCGGCGCAAATAGCTGTGAAAAACATTTTCGGGAACTGGTAGCGGGAAGTGATGCCCTTTGCTGCGAAAGCTTGTAGGAGTTACAAAACTAAGTTTTATGTTTCTAGATAATGGATGTTCTGCTGTTAGCAATTGCTGGTAAGTTGTGGGAGAAAAAGCAATATCCCAAGAGCGAATTACCAGCGGAGCATTTCGCAAATCAATCTCTTGGGGCAAATTTTGCAGCCACTGACTCAGCCATTGTACTACTTGCTGGGACAGTCCTGTGACATACCAGCGGTAAATGCGATCGCCCAAAAGCTGAAATTCCTTACCGGCTGGAAGCAAATCACCCTCCAATCCCGAAATAGTAAAGGCTTTTTCTGACTGCGAGTCGTGCAAAAGTTGCGATAATTCCGGGTCAGTTTCCTGAATTTGATGCAAAAACCAAGCGTGCAAACCTATAGCATACTGCGCGTACAGATAGCTAGCTGCGCGGGGGGTCAATTCAAACACTAATCCGACTAACTCGGTGTCAGCGGGCCAAATTAGCTTAGAGGAAGGAACTTTTTTGGTGCGGGTGGGATGCGGGGAAATTGCCATGAGATGCCGGAAACAGGGACAGCGGTCTCATATTTTATCTTTTTTTATCCCCGTTGGGGGATGTTTTTGTCTGGGCGGGCGATCGGTCAAATCTATTAGCAGCTCCAAAAACCGTGTCAACCGCCAGTTTCCCGAAATCGGAGGGATGCAGAAAAATCACCAAAAAACCGACAACCTAAAACTCAATTTTTGTCAAGTTTTTCCTCCTTGTAAGTAAAGAGAAATATCAAGTGTTTAAAATCACATTCTGGGGTACAATTGTCAAAAGCTCGTAGCATCCTCAACTCCGATCCTCAACTATGAACACAACAGAAAAATCCAAACTCTCCAACGAAAAAACTTTGGAGGCGATGAAGAATTTCTCCGAAACCTACGCCAAGCGCACCGGAACTTACTTTTGTTCCGAGCCTTCAGTCACTGCTGTCGTTATAGAAGGACTAGCAAAGCACAAAGATGAACTAGGTGCTCCCCTATGCCCTTGTCGCCATTACGAAGATAAAGAAGCCGAAGTCAAAGCCGCCTACTGGAACTGTCCTTGCATTCCCATGCGCGAGCGGAAAGAATGTCACTGTATGTTATTTCTGACGCCAGATAACGATTTTGCTGGAACCAATCAGGAAATTAGCATGGATCAGATTCAAGCAGTCAGAGAGACCATGTAATCGGTTAAGTAGGCGGTCTTCAGTTGACAGTTGACAGTTGACAGTTGACAGTTGACAGTTGACCGCTTGACAGTTGAGAGCTACCTCTACCTGAAAGAAAGAGGATTGGAGTAATGAATAGTCTTCTTTTAATTTTTCCCGATCGGGCTTGGGGCTTTAAACCAATTCTTTCTGGTAAAATTGGTAATTGTTGTGAAAATAGGTCGTAATTCAGTTGACAATTGACAGTTGACAGTTAAGAGCGACCTCAACGATCGCCGCCTACTCTAACACACATCCCCAATCCAAAATCTCCAATCTTCAATCGAATGACAGAGGAAATGCCGATCGAGTTTTGGCAAGGTATCGAAGAATTTAACAGCCAAGATTTTTACGCTTGTCACGATACCTTAGAGGCTTTGTGGATGGAAGCGGGCGAACCGGACAAAAGATTTTATCAGGGAATATTGCAAATTTCTGTCGCGCTTTATCACCTAAGCAATCAAAACTGGCGCGGTGCAGTAATCTTGCTGGGAGAAGGCATAAATCGGCTCAATTATTATCAACCGAGTTATGCGGGAATTGCCGTTGAAGACTTGATCCGACAAAGTGCTAAACTCTTGAGTGCTTTGCAGCAAGCTGGCCCGGAAAAAGTCGCTGAATTTGTACCGTTGTTAACAGGTGCAGAAGTTGCAGGCTTGCGATTGCCGCGAATTATCAAACTAGAACAAACTTCAATATGAGCAGGCTGGTACACCGAACTCGATCGATAAAAGGAGATTGCGATCTGGAGTAAGCAGGGGTTGATATACATGAGCGACCTGCGGTATTTTTATGCCATTTTATGTATTGTACCGCATTTGCTATATAATTAGCAGTTAGCTGGACTAAACCAATGATTAGGAAGACTCATGAGTTTTAGCCGCATTCTTACAAACATTTGCTCCGATCGACTTGCTGAAAGCCGAGATTTTTATGTGACCTTGCTTGGCTTTGATGTGAGCTACGATAGTGATTGGTATGTTCAACTTCGTAGTCCGTCTAATAAAGAACTAGAGTTTGGAATCATTCTTCGTAGTCATAGTTTAGTTCCACAAGAATATCAAACCGCTCCTTCAGGTATGTATGTAACTTTTGTGGTTCCCGAGGTTGATCTAGTCTACGAAAAAGCAGTAGCTATGGGGCTTCGCATAGTTCAAGAACTAAGAAACGAATTTTATGGGCAGCGTCGATTCTTAACTGTTGATCCGAATGGTTGCTTGATAGATATTTGCTCACCATTTAGTGAGTTGGAAAAATGAAGATTACATCTGTATTGAGTTCAAGTAGTTGCAATCAATTTTTTGCTTTGATTTAGGTAATGAGTATGCGCCAGCCAGCTAACAACCCCAATGCACACTGACCGCTGATAGGTTATCAGTTTGAGTTTGAGTGTATCTGCGGCGGGTGATTGGGAACGTTAGGTTGCTTCAGGTTAATGCTGAGACAGTCATAAGTAAGAATAAACATGGATACAGAGGATACAGCAGCCCGATACGATCGTATTGCCCACTGGTGTGCTATTCAATTCACCCATAAAAAGCAGGTAGCTCTTGATATAGGGTGTGGAAGCAGTGGACGCTTTATTAAAGTCCTAAGCGAACATGGATTTCAAGTGGAAGGACTTGATATTTCCTCAGAAATGATTGATTTAGCCAAACAACTGCATCCAAACATCGTCTTCTATCAAGCAGACATCTGCTGTTGGAATCCTCCCAAACCCTACAGCTTGATTGTTGCTTGGGACAGCACATTTCATCTGCCGCTAGATATGCAAGAATCTGTGATGAAAAAGCTATGCAATGCTCTTGAACCTGATGGTGTATTGATGTTCACGTGTGGGGGTGGGCATGAAGCAGGTGAAGTTTCTGGAACATTTCAAGGTCAAGACTTTGAGTACAGCACACTAGGTGTAAATGCTTTCCTAAAGATTCTGAGTGAGTCTCAATTTACATCCCTTCACCTTGAATACGATCAATATCCTGAGAATCATGTTTATATCATTGCTCAAAAGACTTGAGCGACGATTGGAATGGATTTGTACCAGCTTGGGTAGTTAATGTTGCCTATGGAAGTATGATGGCTGCAAAGCGCAGGCTAACAGTGCGTTGGAGCCGGGGCAAGCAATGGGAAATTCACAGCCGCACGCTGGATCGAACGGGACAATGTGGACTAATTGTTTCCAAAGATTCTGACTTTTATCAGCACAGTTGTAAGATTATCTTTTTGCGGACAGCTTATGCAATCTACCTTTGAGACTGCCCGAAACTTCCCGATCGCCCAAACCGTCAAAAAACTTGCTTTCTCCAGTAAATCATCCAAACAGGCGAAGAAAGGGCTATTGTCTTGCTAGGATAATTGGTTGACGCTCTCGGGCAGGTCGATCGACCTTACGGGAATTTTTCACGGCCGTTAAGATAAAATACCTAACCGATCGGGTGTGGTGGATCTAATCTCCATAGAGAAAAATCAGGGGTGAGATAATGCCCTTCAGCAATTTCAAAAATTTTGAGGCTTGCAAGCTATGATGCCCTCCGCTAAACTACTCAATTCCCGCCTATTCAAAGGATTATCGCTGCTGTTGCCGCTGACTCTGGCTGGCGCGATCGCCTCTCCCACCTACCCGCAAGCCGCGCCGCCCCGCACTCTTTCCGTGCGATCGGACATCCAAGAAGCCGACTCCAAAACCGGCATCGTGACAGCCCGCGGCAACGTCCAAATCAACTACCCAGCCCGCCAAATACAAGCAACCGCAGCTCAAGCTCAATACTTCAGCCGCGAGCGCCGGATCATTCTCAGCGGTGACGTGTACGTATTGCAGCAGGGAAACAGCCTGCGCGGCGAAACCATCACATACCTGATTGACGAAGGGCGGTTTATTGCGCTCCCAGACAATCCAGGACAAGTAGAATCCGTCTATCTGGTGGCGCCAGAGCAAGATGCAGCAGCCCAAAATTCGATCGGGCCCAAACCAGCTCCGGTTAATCCAAATCCCGCTGTTAAACCGGCCGCCCGTCCCCGAACAGCTCCTAAGTAACAGCCCCCGGTAGCAGCAAAATTTCGCATCGGCAAAAACATCAACTGTTGCATATCTACCTAAAACAATAATTTTTATTGCCATTCTTGTGGAACAGGCATCCTGCCTGTTCCGGACTCGGATCTGAAATGCGCGACACTCGATAACCCAGAATAGATGCGAATGACAGTTGACAGTTGACAGTTGACAGTTGACAGTTGACAGTTGACAGTTGACAGTTGACAGTTGACAGTTGACAGTTGACAGTTGACAGTTGACAGTTTGACAGTTGACAGTTGTTTCAAATGACAAATGACAAATGACAAATGACAAATGACAAATGACAAATGACAAATGACAAATGACAAATGACAAATGATTAATGACTCATAGGGTTCGCGAGCGGGGACAGCGCTAATGACTAATGACTAATGACTAATGACTTCTTCTTAAAAGTTGCCTCGACGAGCATGAAAATTGTACTCGAAAATATTCACAAATCCTACGGAAAACGCAATGTAGTTAGTCGCGTCAACCTTTCAGTAGCCCAAGGAGAAATCGTCGGACTCCTCGGCCCCAACGGTGCAGGCAAAACCACAACATTTTACATAGCTACCGGATTAGAAAAACCCAATCAAGGAACTGTTTGGCTCAACGATTTAGACATCACTAAATTGCCGATGCACAAACGAGCGGAGTTGGGAATAGGCTATCTCGCTCAAGAAGCCAGCATTTTTCGCAACATGAGCGTGCGCGACAACATTTTGTTAGTTTTAGAACAAACTCAAGTGCCACGCTGGGAATGGAAGCAGCGAGTCGATTTCCTGTTGCAAGAATTTCGCTTAGAAAAAATAGCATCCAGTTTGGGAATTCAAATCTCGGGGGGAGAAAGACGGCGGACTGAGCTAGCGAGAGCCTTAGCTGCTGGGCGAGACGGGCCGATGTTTCTATTTTTAGACGAACCGTTTGCAGGCGTCGATCCGATCGCAGTTGACGAAATTCAGACGATAATTGCCAAACTGCGCGATCGTAAAATCGGCATCCTGATCACCGATCACAACGTCCGAGAAACCCTCGAAATTACCGATCGAGCCTACATCATGCGAGACGGCCAAATTTTAGCCTCCGGGGCTGAAGAAGAACTCTATAGCAACCCTTTAGTGCGGCAGTATTACCTAGGCGACAACTTCGTGCGATAGTCTTTTAAAAGCACAAGACAGAAACAGGACTTACGCATTCAAAGTCCAAGAAACCGGGTTTTTTAGTTAATCTTTGGAATATAACGAAGGATTTTCGTAAAAAAACCCGGTTTCTGACCACCCCTGCGTAACTCCCAAGAAATTTAGAATTGAGAATTTAAATTTTAACTTAAGGAGCGATCGGCAAAAACGCCAAAGTATGAAAATAGCAACGTCCAAATCCTTCAATCCCCTCAACTGGCTGCCGAGAATATCAGTAATGGACTGGTACATTACCAAAGAACTCATCGGCCCATTTCTGTTTGGCGTCGGACTATTTACATCAGTCGCCGTCACCGTGGGAGCGTTATTTGAATTAGTCCGCAGAGTAGCAGAATCAGGCCTCCCCTACGGCGCCGCCCTGGAAATTTTTCTGCTGCAAATTCCGTACTTTGTAGTATTAGCTTTCCCCATGTCAATGCTGCTAGCAACCTTAATGAGCTACAGCCGACTCTCCAGCGACAGCGAACTCATCGCCCTCCGCAGTTGCGGAGTTAGCGTTTACCGATTGATAATGCCCGCAGTCATTATGAGTTTAATCGTTGCCGGCTTCACCTTTGCTTTGCAAGAATTAGTTGTACCCGCCGCCAGTTACAGAGCCACTTTAACTTTAGACAGAGCCCTGAAGCGAGAAAAACCGACATTTCAAGATCGAAATATTATTTACACAGAATTTCGCAAACCCGAAAAAGGTGGCGAAGAAATCCTGTCCCGCTTTTTTTATGCAGAACAGTTTGACGGCCAGCAAATGAAAGGTTTAACAATTATCGATCGCTCCGCACCAGGTCTCAATCAAATCGTTTCTTCAGAATCAGCGACTTGGAATCCCTCAGAAAACACCTGGGATTTTTTCAACGGCACCGCTTATATAGTAGCTCCAGACGGCTCTTACCGCAATATAGTTAGGTTTCAACACCAGCAGTTGCAACTTCCCCGCACGCCCTTAGATTTAGCTGCGAGAGTGCGAGATTTCAAGGAAATGAACATTGCTCAAGCTTTAGAGCGTTTGGAAATCATTAAAAACAGCGGCGATGCACCGCAAATTCGCAAACTCCGGGTGCGAATTCAAGAAAAATATGCTTTTCCCTTCGTGTGCTTGGTATTTGGTTTAGTGGGAGCCGCTTTGGGAACTCAACCGCGGCGATCGGGCAAAGGCACGAGTTTTGGTATTAGCGTAGTGGTGATTTTTACTTACTACGTATTTTCTTTCGTCACCAGTTCTATGGGCGTGAAAGCTGTTTTAACACCGATTCTATCGGCTTGGTTGCCGATCGCATTTGGCTTGGGAATCGGCGGATTGTTGTTGGGAAGAGCCGCCTCTAGGTAAGTTTTACCAATCAAATTGGGAATTGAGAATTGGAAAAATTAACAGTCGTAGGGTGCGTCGCTCAAGAAAAATCTCTAACTCAATATCGACAATCTCATGGCGACGCACCTTATACCATTTCTCCAAATTTTTACTACAAAAAAGTGTTAGGTTTGTTTCTTCCATCCGTGTTTTTCAGGTGCGGATCTGTAAAAATGTCTGTCAAATTCCGGCATTGTCAAGGGCGACACACCCTACAATTCAACCGGGTTTTTCAGGTGCGGATATGTAAAAATGTCTGTCAAATTCCGGCATTGTCAAGGGCGACACACCCTACAATTCAACCGGGTTTTTCAGGTGCGGATATGTGAAATTGTCTGTCAAC
Organism: Microcoleus sp. PH2017_05_CCC_O_A; assembly: GCF_020738785.1. Classification (NCBI taxonomy): domain Bacteria; kingdom Bacillati; phylum Cyanobacteriota; class Cyanophyceae; order Oscillatoriales; family Microcoleaceae; genus Microcoleus; species Microcoleus sp. PH2017_05_CCC_O_A. Next base: position 10,167 of record NZ_JAEQCB010000018.1, read on the forward strand.
TTCAGGGATTCTCAAGGGCGACACACCCTACAATTCAACTTCTTCCTTCGGGAGCATCTCATTTTTGCAAAAAACATTTTTTTACAGTGCGAGCTCGTATAGCTCGCGAGCGGGGACAGCACTACAGATGCAAAACTGAGATGCTCCCCTTCCTTCTTCCTTCTTCCTTCTTCCTTCTTCCTTCTTCCTTCATTTAAGGATTAGCAAAAGTATTAATTTCGCCGCCACCAATATAGCGTCCCGGAGTCAAAGAGCGAGGTGTAGAAAAAGGTTGCGGTTGAATTGGCTGCCCGCCCTGATTGGTGTTTTGAGGAACTGCTCCAAAGTTAGGCTGGCTTGGCAAATTAATCTGACTTGGTTGAGGTTGTTGAAATTGAGAATTCGCTGAATTGGGAGAGAATTGAGGATTAATGATCTTGTTTACTCCCGTGCTAGGGGATTGCCCGAAATTCGGAATTAGCGGTATTGGTGAAGGTGTGGCGACAGGAAGCGCCACAGGTTGAACTTCCGGTATCAAGCCCGAGTCGGATAAATTAGTTTGATAGGGATTTTTGGGCAAAGCCACCGTTGGAACCTGTGGAGTAATTGTGGGGATGACTGATGCTTTGGAATTTAACCCGGTAAATGATTCAGGAAGTGTAGCTGCCGGGTTTAAAAATTGTTGAGAGTCGCTAATAATTGTATTAGTAGAAGCCGGAAGTGGGGAGATTGTCGCAGGAACATTCCCAGGATTTGCTTTTCCTTGAGCTGTAGCGACCGTTGGCAACAAATTTGCCGGATTTGTCCCAGATCCAAGGGAAGCCGGTCGATCGAGCAATTTAGGGGTGTTTGCACTTTTCACGGCCGCCGCCGTTGCTGAAGTGTCAGCAGCGACGTATTTTTTCATGGCTGCTTGCAGCGGACTCAAAGGCAGAGGATTGTCGTTTTGTTTGCCGGAATTACCGCTACCTGATGCTTCCGGTGTACCCCCAGGCTCAGACTCGATCGCTCTTATGCCGGAAATGGTCGTCCCACTGCCAGATAAACTCAAATCAGATGTCGGGTTTGAACTTGGCAAGCTGGAATTTTGCGGGTTATTGTTGACTGTCCCAACCGCAGGATTTTGTGAATTTGACAGCGACACAAATGTGTTGATTGCCGCCGACTTTGGCTCTGAAGAGGGCTTAGGCTTTTCTAAGCCGCGAGTGCGAATTTCGTCGAATAAACCTTTGCCTTTGACTGCTGATGAATTGAACAAGTTCAGTTCAGAATTGGAGCGATTGAACTGATTGACTAGCACTGGCAAGCTGTCGATTTCAGCAGCAATGGCACTATCTTCAGCAGACAGTCCGGGAATCGCATCTGGATTGTTTGAGTTTGCTGCTTCTTCTTCGCCATCTATGCTCAACCTTTCTGGATGTACGGAGACTTCCCAGATAAATAACCCCCCCGCACACAGCACGGCTAGCGGAGCCCAAACCGACGGTTGCGTCCAGTGGCGGAAACGCGCTATTAGATAGCGGACAGATGTAGGAAATTTCTTAAAATTTGACATAGTTTTGCTTCCATCCGAGCCTCGGGACCTAAAACTATTTTCCATAGTCTACCACATCAATCTTGATGATTTTTGCTGTCCCCAGGTAAGTGCGATCGCGATTTTGATTGCAAGTTGCGAAAAACATAATAGCAGAAGCAAGAACTATGAAGGAAGTTCCATTACATATATCGTGTGAAAAGTGCAATTAAGAACGTCCTAACTCTCGGAAACTGTTGCTACAGATGTATGCAACAGGTGAAGCTCGATTGAGTACCGACCGAAATAAGTTTTGCCCAGCAAAATAAAGCAGACATAAGAATGTTGACACTCCCCGCCGTAAACGGCTAGGATTCTTCATTCACAGGGAGATGCCTTGTAAAAGCAGTGCCTTTACTCGGTCTTACTCTCCCTCCTGAAGCAGTAACGGTATGCCCTACCGCCAAAATTCGTAAACCTTCATCCCGAATATTCTTAGCAGCATTAATATCTCTATCATGGTTTTCTCCACATTTAGGACATTGCCAACTACGAATATCCAAACTCAAGCTATCCACGCGATTTAAACAGTTATTACAAGTCTTAGAACTGGGATAGAACCTATCTACTTCGATGTAGATTTTTCCTTCCCATTCCGACTTGTATTTCAGCATGGTACAAAAATCTCCCCAACCAGCATCACTAATTGATTTAGCTAGTTTGTGGTTTTTCACCATGTTTCTAACTGCTAGATTCTCTACAACTATGACTTGATTTTCGTCAACTAATTTACGACTTAGTTTGTGTATAAAATCTTCGCGACATCGGACAATCTTAGTGTGAACCTTGGCAACTTTAATCCTAGCTTTATGACGGTTATTAGAACCTTTAAGCTTACGGCTTAGTTGCTTTTGTCTCTTAGCTAACTTCTTTTCATATTTTCGATAATATTTAGGATTCCCATGCTTGGTTCCATCGGATGTAATAGCGTAATGGGTTAAACCAACGTCTATCCCAATCGCCTTTCCTTCTGATGATTTTTCAGGTAAATCTTTACCATCATCATAGAGGCAGGCTGCAAAATATTCCCCCGATGGATTAACTGAAACCGTGACAGATTTTAGAGTCCCTTCTGGTTGCCTTGAAACTTTACAATGAACATCACCAATTTTAGGCAATCTCAATATATCGTCTTTTAATTTACATCCTTGAGGAAATCTAATAGATTGTCTATTCCGCTTTTTCTTAAAGTTAGGATATTTAGCCCTACCTTCAAAAAAGTTAAGGAAAGCACTAGAAAGATTTAAGGCTGCTTGCTGCAGGGCTTGTGATGGTGCTTCTGTCAGCCATTCGTACTCTTTCTTAAGAAAAGGTAGAAGATTGATTATTTCATTTCTACTTAATCCTTTCCCTGTTTGCTTATAGGTTTCAGACGTTAGATTGAGCGTGTAGTTGTAAAACCATCTTGCACAGCCAAACGACTTCGCAAGCAAAATGGATTGCTCACTGGTAGGATATATTCTGTACTTGAAGGCTTTTAGCATTTTGCTTACCAAACTACTAATACTATGGTAACATAGAAAAAAATTAAATACAAAGCTGTCTTAAAAGACGGGGTTTTAAACCCATTCTTCTGATAAAATCCGACTTGACGCTGTGTAGAGCCTTCCAAGCGTATCAGCCGATCGACCTCAAAGCAAAATGTCAAGGCCGAATTTGGGTAATTGCCCAGCTCCAGACGAAGAGAAAAGTTGAGAGGAAATTAATGAAAAAAGTAGTAGAAGTATTAGCAAATCGGGAAGAACTCATAGAGCGATCGCTCGCGGTTGTCCTGTCCAAAATCCCAGCAGCGATCGCAGAACGTGGAGTTTGCACGATCGCCTTGGCGGGTGGCAGCACACCAGAACCGCTCTACAGAGCGATCGCCACCCAAGACCTGCCTTGGGACAAAATTCACGTTTTCTGGGGTGACGAACGCTACGTTGCGCCAGATCACCCGGACAGCAATCAAAAAATGGCGCGCCTCGCTTGGCTCGATCGAGTAAACATCCCCGCCAGCAACATCCACCCCATGCCCACAGGCGCGGCTGACCCCGCAGCCGACGCCTCGACGCACCAAACCGAATTGCAGCAATTCTTCAAAATATCCGACGGCGAGTTTCCCGCTTTCGACATCATCCTATTGGGCATAGGAGACGACGCCCACACAGCCTCTCTATTCCCCGGCACACCAGCCTTACAAGTCCGTGACTCCCTAATAACCGTCGGCAACAAAGACGGTCAACCCCGCATCACCTTTACATTCCCCTTAATCAACCGCGCCCGGTGCGTCATCTTCATGGTGGCAGGAGCCAGCAAACAACCCGCCCTCAGTCAAATTTTTGCCCCCGCAGCCGACTCCACGATCTATCCAGCCAGACTCGTTCAACCAGAAGGCGAACTTTGGTGGCTGCTCGATGCTGCGGCAGGCGTTGCAGTAAAATAGCTGAGAGAGCCTCCAGAGTCAGCACTGTCAGCAGTATTACTAACTCAATCTTTTCCTTCGTTCCGAATGTCACGGCGCGAACTCAGTTGCTAGTATTAGCGAAGCAATATAAGAATTGTGGCGGTTAAAGTTAAAATTTGACCATATACACAACTATTTTTACGAGGCTGATTGGAAAATCTGGCCGATAGCAAGGAGAAATCGATGATTGTCTGTCCCAATTGCAATCACCAGAACCCCGACGGGGCCAGCCAGTGCGAGTCTTGTTACACGCCTTTACCCGTTACCGCCAGTTGCTCAAACTGCGGTGCAGCGGTTCAGACAGATGCAGCATTTTGCGGTCAGTGTGGCTTTAATTTGCGTCCTGGTTCCTACGTTCCAGAAGTTGAGGCGACAGTACCGTCCGTCTCGCCTGTGGGCCCCACAGTGGTATCGCCACTGGTGCCGGACTTAGGATCAACCGAACCGCCGACGATCGCAATGGAACCTCTAGTTACCCCACATCAGGGGCCGAACTTGGAAAAAACTCCCGCCAGCATTCCGACGATTCCAGATCCCTCGCCGTCGCTCTCGGTTCCTGTTACAACAGAATCGGTGACAACAGCACCAAATACCTCTCCCCCGGTTCCCGACCCACAGCCAGCGGGTGTGGCTAAAACTCAACTGCAACAGCAGTCGGCGCGACTGATACACGTTCAGACAAATACGCCGATGGAATTGCCTCACAATCTCGCTGTGATTCACATTGGCAAGCCAAATGACTTGGTGCCGCCAGATATTGATGTTTCGGGATTTGCTAATTCTGAGATAGTTTCTCGGGTACACGCAAATCTCCGGGTGGAGGGAGATGCTTGCTACCTAGAAGATGTAGGCAGTTCTAACGGCACTTACGTCAACAATACTCCCCTGCCCAAGGGAAACCGACATCGGTTGCGACCGGGAGACCGCATCTCTCTGGGAAAAGGAGACCTGGTTACGTTTCTATTTCAAATCTCTTAGATCGAGTTTGGATTGGGCGATCGAAAGTCTAAAATCTAAAATCGCATCTTGAGGCGCTCTACCAAAACTCAATGCTGCCAATGTGATTAAGCTGACCTTGCTACATCCACTCCAGTCTATTCCCGTCCGCAGTTGGATCTTTGAAGACGAAGAGGTCGTCCGGATCGGGCGATCGACTGAAAACCACGTCGTTCTTTTTAGCGCTGTGGTTTCTCGTCGCCACATCGAATTGCGACGCAGCGGCATTAATTGGGAACTGATCAATTTAGGTACCAACGGTACTTACCTCGATGGTAAGCCGATCGCTAAGGTTCCCGTTGTGGACGGTCTGATCGTTCACTTGGCTCGCTCGGGCCCGAAAATTCAAATCAACGTCGGTGGGAATCAGTCCTCAGCCCAGTTAGCACAAACTAGCGTCAAGTCAAGGGATGCTAAGGCAATTCACGCTCCCTCCGGGGGCGCACTGCTTAGCACGATTCCTATTCCCAGCCAAAAAGAAATTGGCACTTCCAGGGAAGAAGACGAGTTAACTGAGGCAGAAAATACTCCCCATTATTCGGAAGAAAAAGAAGAAGAAGAAGAAGAATATTAAATCGACATCTTTGGACGATCGACATTTTTCTTGCAGGCGGCACTCAGGAGTTTATTTATGAGTACATCACAACAGATTGTTAAGCGCAGCGAACTGATCAACCGCCGCACGATCGACCGCCGCACGGCGGAAGAGGTCGGCAGGGTAGATCGGCTTTGGCTCGATCCTCACTCCCAGCGGGCGATCGGCTTTACTTGCAAGTCGGGACTTTTGGGCAACAAAAAACGCTGGTTCGCTTGGGCGCAAGTTGATACGGTGGGCGAAAATGTTTTGGTGACGATTAACCCGGAACTTCCGGAATTGCATCAGCCGGAACAAGCTGTTTGTCCGATCGGCCTTGAGGTACTTACGGACGCAGGAAATAAGGCAGGTACGGTGGTTGACTACCTATTTGATGTCCGGACTGGTTCTGTTAGGGATTACCTGTTTAAATCTAGCGGCTGGCGCGGCGTTTTAGACGGGATTTACTTGTTGCCGGTGCAGGCGATTTCGACGATCGGCAGCAAGCGGGCGATCGTCTCTGAGGCTGCTGTATCCGAACCCGTGCAGTACGCGGAGGGACTGCACCATAAAGTCGGCATGGTAGCCGAGTTTTTACAGGAAGATCTTGACAGAACTCTTAAAAATGTGGCTGGCGTGAAGCGGAACGCTCAAAATCTGGCGGAAAAACTTCAAGATAAAGCTATAGAAGTCAGGGATGTAGCTCAAGAAAAAGTCGCAGAGTTGAAGCGCCAAAGGGATGAATCTGTACCGCCCGATCCGGTGGAACCGCCAGAGTCGGATTTGCCCTGAAGTGCGGCTTTCCCGATCGAGAAAGTAGCTGCTTGCCGATCGCATTTTTGGGGTGGCCGGCACCCGAAAGCTCGATCGGTACAGAGTACGCGAAATAGAGGCTTTCTGGGCGAGGAATTCTAGTGCTCAAAGCATTGTATTTTAAAGGTATCGCATCAATACGAAAAATGTTAGCAACCCTAAAAGACCTATGCTGTTTGAGAGAACCAACTCCTATTTTATCTAGAACCCGCAGCCTTAATAATTGGTTAACTTCTGTAGGGGCAAACAGCAATTCGCCGATCGTCGCAGACTGTCGCCCGATCGACAACTCGAATCAGCGGTGCAACCAGCACTCGTCTGAGTTGAATTCTCCGATCGATCTGTGGGAAAATGGTCACTCCACCGATCGATCGGCCCAGATGGGCGATCGGCCGGGTAGCTCCATCCGAGATTCAATCGATCGAGAACTTCGCACTGCTGTCAATCGCGGCCAAGTTCACCAGATTAATATCGTGTTTGGTGGCGATCGAGGACAGGCAAAGTTCGCACTTGGAGTCCAAGCCAACAATCAAAAGTTTGTTCAAATGCCTCAAGCAGTCAAAACTTCAACTTTTACGGCAAAGCGAGGGAGTAGCGGCGCACTGACAACGCCTTTAAGCATCAAATCTTTTGCGGTTTTATCGCAAAAATTGGTTCTTGAAGCATCCCCGTTTCAGTCATGCGGGGGAGTGTCAAAACATCAGTGATTACCTTAACTCTGCTACATCCTATTCAGTCTGTCCCAGTTCAAAGTTGGTGTTTTGAATCCGAATCTGTGGTTCGGATCGGTCGATCGAACGACAATGATGTAATTATTTACAGCGCTGTAGTTTCCCGCCACCACGTAGAGCTGTGGAATCATTCTTATGGCTGGGAAATTATTAATTTTGGCGCTAACGGCACTTATGTAGATGATAAACCGATCGCTCAGGTGTCAGTAGCGGACGGGATGACAATTCGCTTGGGCAATTCCGGACCAAAAATCCGAATCCGGGTGGGGGCGACGAATGTGCAACCGAGCCCAAAAACTCGGCCACCACAGCGCGAACTCACCGACAAAAAGGCCGAAGTTTCACAAGACAAATCAACAGCTTGGTCTGGGCCTAGGAGAATCATGGAAGACGATGATGGAGCGCTGACTCACATCGATTTTGAATGACCCGCTGCTATCTATGGGAGCTAGCAAATTTCAACAAAATTCAGGCTGCATTGCATTCGATCGTCTGGTCAGTTAATATAGCTGAATTTTCAAGTTACCCATTTTCATACCCTGATTAAGCAACGTCATTCTCTAATACCCGCTCAACCTTCAACCGATAAGATTTGAGGGATATCGCTCGATATTACTTCTGTTTCGCTGCTTGCCCAGCGGCGGTAATCTAAGAGCAATTGATACATCAATCGCTGTTTGACGCTTAGCAGTACACTCTTGAGCAAGCCGTTGCCCGTTGCTTCTAAAATTGGTTTGGGCGTCAGCCAAAACGGTGGCGGTAACTCGACTTGCACCTCTAAATCCGCTTTTCCCTTCAAGTACGCTACCCCACTATTTTGATGTACGTAAAGCTTTCCTTTAAGATTGAGAGCAAAGCGATCGTTTATATAATCCACACCAAGAATCGAGCAGGCGACTGACTCCAAATTGATTGCGCCCTCCGACTGCGCCCATACCCTCATGTCTACTGTGGGTTGAATGCTGAGCATCATAAATTGTAACGGTCGCATTTTCAGGCGGAAACAGTCATCGCTTAGTTGCTCTGTGCGAGTACGATCGACTAGGGCGTTCACCAATCGCCTCGGCTGGCGCAGATAATGTTGAATGGGAACCCGTTCATCTGGTACGGCGATCTCAACGGATTGGGAAGCATTAAAACGGGTATACATGAGAATATGTCAATATGTGGGATTCGTAAGGATATCTTAATAAACTATAACTTTTTTAAGGTGATTTGAGTCGCGCACTAACTCGCCCACTCGCCCCATCTCATCCGAGAAATAACGGATAAAAGCTTTTGGGACTCAGGCTAATTTTTTCATCATACTTGCTGGCTGATGAGAGTAAAGCAAACATTTGTAACGCAAAATTGCCGATTATTATGAAAATTTCCTTAGCAAAGCCCTCGAAGAGGATCGCACATCTCGGCCCTGTAGGTACCAATGCAGAAACAGCGGCTCAGGCTTATGTCAATTGGTTGAGCCGGGAAACTAACTCCGAATGCACCCTGTATCCTTATTCCACCATTTCTCAGGCACTAGAGGCATCTGCCTCCGGGCTGGTTGATTACTCAATTGTGCCGGTAGAAAATTCCATAGAAGGTAGCGTCACTGTCACCCTAGATACCCTGTGGCGGCTGGATGCACTGCGAATTAAACACGCCCTGGTTTTGCCGATTTCCCACGCACTGCTGTCAAATGCTCAAAATTTTAACCAGATTCAAAAAGTTTACTCTCACCCGCAAGCCCTAGCTCAGTGTCAATTGTGGTTGGCCGAGTTTATCCCACAGGCTCAGTTGATTCCGGCTAATTCAACGACGGAAGCGTTGCACTATCTAGAAGATAGCAGTATAGCGGCAATCTCTTCGCCAAGAGCCGCCGAACTCTACAAATTGCCCGTGCTAGCGAGCCCGATTAATGATTATCCCGACAATTACACTCGATTTTGGGTACTTGGCTCCGATGCAGGAAAATTAGGAAACTTCGCAGAATCCCACGAGTCATCAATGACATCCGGCACCACACTAGCGGCTAACTCGCACCTAGATTCAACTTCGGCGAATTGTACTCACACGTCACTAGCTTTTAGCGTACCTGCTAATATGCCCGGAACATTGGTAAAACCTTTGCAAGTATTTGCCAGTCGCGGTATTAACCTAAGTCGCATTGAATCTCGGCCGACTAAGCGATCGCTCGGAGAATATATCTTCTTTATGGACGTGGAAGCCGATGCTTGTTCTACATTAGTGCGATCGGCACTAGAAGAGTTAAAAAAACACACGGAAACTTTAAAAATCTTTGGTTGCTACACTGTACTGTCAGTAGTATGATTGTATTAATACTTAGGGGGCTAGCGAGATGAATGCTGATGAACTTCTCAAGCGATATGCAGCCGGAGAAAGAGATTTTCACGAATCCAACTTAATAGGTGCTTCCCTGTCACAAGCTTCCCTACTTCATATTTGCCTCGCCTGTGCCAATTTAAAGGACATAATTCTAGCTGAAGCAGACCTAAGTGGGGCTAACTTAATTGGTGCAAACCTCGAAAATGCTTGTCTGATCATGGCGGATCTGAATGGGGCAGATCTCAGGGGATCGAAGCTAACTCGTGCCAGATTAACAGGGGCTGAGCTGATTAATGCAAACCTGGAAAACGCCAACTTGGGAGACACGAAAATGATTGGTGTCAACTTAACCGGGGCAAACTTGTATAAAGCGAACTTGATGGAAGCCAACCTGATAGATGCTTGCTTAGATGAAGCCAATCTCGAAGGAGCAAATCTCAGTGAGGTAAAACTGCGGGGAGCAAGTCTCAGAAGAGCCAACTTGAGAGGAGCATTTTTGTCTGAAAGTAACCTTCAGGATGCGGATTTGAGAGAAGCTGATTTGCGCGGTGCTAATTTGAGCGGGGCATTTTTGTGCGGCGCTAACCGCGAAGGCGCTAAGTTAGATGAGGCTACAAATTTAAGCAGGGCAATTCAGTTTTGCATCAGACAAGTCTGAAATCAGGCAATATATCCGCACATAATCCGACAGCTAAGGACTAAAAAATATAGTATTCATTTGGCTAAAAGTGCAGTTAATTTGCTCCTGTACCTTAGAAAAATGAACCTGCATCTTTAGTATTTCTTTCTTAGAATTAGCTTCGGCAATCTTACTTTCCAAAGCTAGCAAGTTGCGATTGAGAGTTTCTACTCGTACAGTTTGGTCGTCTAAATCTATCTTCACTTTTGCTACCTTATCCAACTCTATTTGCTTGCGAACCCAGGCTTGTCGAACGGAGTTCTCATCGCCTTTCTGAAGAGCTAGCAAAGCTCGCTGCTGCCACTGATTGGCTTGGGATTCAGATTGATTGTACTGCCACTGAATCCGCAGTTGGGCTGAAATCGCGCTGCCAACAGCCTGACGAAGTTCTTTGAGAGGTTCCTGAATTTCTAAGATTAATAAATCCCAAAAATTCATCAGTTCGCTGGTAAAGCCTTCGCGTTCTACAGAGGCTACTAATGCTTCTAAGAGCAACAAATTGGGTTCCATCTGCTGCACAGTTGTCTCAAATATTAACTGTGCTTCTGATAACTGCCGATCGCCTTTTTCTGAGACTGTACTGGCTGAGTTCTTTAAGATTTTTTGAGTCCTGTCTGCCGCTGTTTCTGAATCTAAACTTGCAGGTACGAAGGCTTGTAATTTTTCGCGGGCGATCGCGCTCAGCCTTTCTCGCAGCAAATCGCAGGCCGCCCGCTGCACTGGCCCTGTTTCGCTTTGACAAATCTTGATGACTATTTTTAAGCCTGCATCGCCGTAATTGAAGGCTTCCTTTAGCGCTGCAATCCGATGTTCGCTGACTGAACTAGACAGTCGGTGTCTGACTCCTGCTAGTCCGCCGAGTACCACACCGCCCACCGGAGGCGGCAGTTGACCGCCTCTAACTGCATCGTATGGTTTCGGTTCGAGATTTTCTAACACAAGCATTTATAGCAGTTGACAGTTGACAGTTGACAGTTGACAGTTATAGCACTATCCACTGCTAACAGTTCCCAGCCATTCCCTTTGCTTTTCGGAACAAAAAGTTTAAAATCGGTGTTTTTCCGATGGAACAATGTTTGGGACGGTTGCCTCGGAGTTGTTATCCGAGGCAGAACTGAGGATGCTTCAGTTCTGTGAAAATTGACTACTTGAGCGTATCTTTGAGTACAGTCCTTGCTGCCAAGTGATTGCGAGTGGAAGTTAAAATTTCGGTTTCGCGTTCCAATCTCGCAGCAGTATCTTGCAATTCTAAAAGAGTTTGCTGTTCTGTAGCTGCACCGTAAAGGTAGCTGGCTACCCAGTAGGATAGTTCTGTGGGCAAACTGGGAATGTCTTCGGGTAGGTCGATCGGCTGATCCATCAATTTGCTAGAGAGGCGAACTACATCGCGAAGCAGTTGTTCGACTTCTTTGCCCAAAGATCGGAGGTCTTTTTGTGGCGGTTCGTCTTCAATCCATTCTACTAAACCGACTAAATAGGGTTTTTCCCGAACAGCGTCGAGGACTCGGAACCGTTGCTGTCCGAGAGTCATGATTTTCATGCGATCGTCCGGGAGGCGCTGACAGTGAATGACTTCGGCGCAACAGCCAACGGCAGAGACTTTGTTTTGGTTCGGGTCCCACATGAGCACACCGAAACGGCGATCGCCCTCCAGAATCGTGTTCATCATAATTCGATAGCGAAACTCGAAAATTTGCAGTGGCAGCGGTCTACCTGGAAATAGAACCACTTCCGGCAAAGGAAATAAGGGGAGTTCGCGAACTGCTACAGAGGAGGAGGATGCCATTGTCGCTCAAAGGTGACGGTACTTGCGCTTCTTTTTCTTACTTTAACTGATTTGAGTAATTCCGGGCGGGGGTGAGGGGCGATCGGGGAAGCACGCTACATATAGCGTGCCAAAAGTTCCGACGATCGCCCGTTAAATCGGAGCAACGTAGGTTTAAGGATTAAAATAGAGTAGGTTTGCCTATTAACCTCAACATATCGCTAATTTCCTACTGCGCCTAATACTTTCAGCGTATCTTTGCGATCGTTAGTAATCCCAGTCACGCCTGCAATATTCATTCCTTCATAAAGGCGTTCAGCTTTCAGCGTTTTAATATAGGTAAGTGTTTCAATATTCCACAGTTTAATTGTCTCATCTTCACTGCCACTTGCCAGCATTAATCCGTCAGCACTAAAAGCAACGGAACGAACGGTATTTTCATGTTCTGTAAAAGTTTTGAGGCAAGCACCACTTTTTACATCCCATAGTTCGATCGTACAGTCATCACTGCCACTAGCAACAAGGCTGCTATTAGGACTAAACACAACCGATCTGATTGGCTGTTTGTGTCCTGTTAAAGTATGCAGACATTCATACGTTTTACTATCCCATAATTTGATAGTGAGGTCATCACTCCCACTGGCGATAATTTTACCATCAGGACTCCAGGCGACTGCATACACTCCTTTTTGATGCTTTCCTATATCGAGTAGTTGTTTTGTTTGAATATTCCATATTTGTAAGATTGTAGCATCACTACCGATCGCTATATTCTCACCATCAGGACTGATAGCAAGCGATCGAATCCAATATGGATGTTCGTAATTTTCTAAGCAGTGACCCGTGTTAGCATCCCATATTTTTATCCTGCAATCGTCACCAGTGCTAATCAGTCTTGTTCCTTCCGAATTGAAAGCTACTAAACAAATCCAATCTTTGTGCTTCTCTGAGAAATTTGAACATTTACGAGTAGCTAGATCCCATAACTGTACTCTCCCATCATTACCGCCACTGGCTATTTTTGTGCCTTGAGGATGAAATGCAACTGACTGAACGCGCTTTGTAGCTATACCCAGTATTTTGAATTTCTCTGTCTCGATATCCCACAGTTTTACTGTGCGATCGTCACTGCCGCTAACAACAGTTTTCCCATCAGGAGAAAAAGCAACTGACCAAACTCTTTGAGTATAGCCATAGATAGTTTTCAAAGATTCGCCTTTGCGGATATCCCACAATCTAACACTTTGATCGTCACTACCAGTAATTAAAGTTTCACCATTTGGACTAAAAGCTATTGTTCTAATTCGGCGATCGATTTCTGGTAAAGTGAGTAATAATTCACCCGTTTCAATGTTCCATAACTTGACAGTTAGATGGTCACCGCTAGCCAGAGTTTGACCGTCAGGACTAAAAGCAACTGACCACACTCTTCCATCATGTCCCAAAAATTCTTTGAGACAGTTACCAGTCTTAATATCCAACAATCTGACAAGTTTATCATCCGTACCTGTCGCTAGAGTTTCACCATCAGGACTAAAGTCGATCGATCGAACCTGATGCGAGAGGTTTTGCCAGGTATTCTGACATTCACCTGTATTAACATCCCATAATTTTACAGTTCGATCGGCACTCCCACTGGCTAGAGTTGTCCCTCGATCGTTGAAAGCAACTTTGACTACCCAGTAACTATGTGGTAGAGTTCGCAGAAATTGAGGAGAGTCAACATCATCCACATCCCACAATCTTACGGTGCGATCGGCATTATCACTAGCACTAGCCAATATCTTACCGTCATGACTAAAGGCTACTGACCAAACTCGATCGGTGTGTCCCTGTAATGTAGCAAGACATTGACCTGTATTAATATCCCATAACCTGACAGTGCGATCGTCACTCCCACTAGCTAAAATTTGTTTTTGAGGATGAAAGGCAACTGACCTTACCCAATTAGTATGATCTACACAAGTAGTTATGAGTTGACCATCCGCTCGCCAAATATAAATATTTTTATCTGCATCACCTGTTGCCCATAATTGACCATCATGACTAAATGCTACTGATAGAATGCTACCCAAAGGTTCAGAAAAAAAAGATTTAGATAAGTCAGAGTTGGCAAAATTAACCTGATGTAATTGAATTCCATGAAGATAGGCTTGAGAAATAGTTAAATCCGAAAAATCATAGTTTGTCAAATCGGTTTCTAGCTCGCACAAGATATTAAGAATATTACCTCCTAAATATCCAGGCGCTTTAGGCGATTGTTGTTGGCAATTGAAAATAATTTGTTTGAGTTTACTTTCGACATTTCTTTTCCCGCCAAGTTCCTGAAGCAATCTTTCCAGCAAAGGCGTGATAATTTGGCGAACTTGAGTTTCTCTAATATAGTCTTGGGATGTGGCTTTGCACAGAGAGTAGCTGTTCAAAAGTTCTATTTGCTCTGTTTTAATTTCTTGGCAAAGTTCATCTATTAGTCGATGGATAATGTATTCCTTCAATACGGGTAGCTGTGTATATCCCAATTCGGTATTTTTGATGAGCGATCGTCGCTTTAAAGACGCTAAACATTCGACTAATTCCTGTTGAGCTTCCCATAAAATAATATCTTCCTGTAATTCTTCGTCTGAAACTGGCTCATAATTAATTGCCACCCAGTACATAATTTGTTTTTCTGACAGAGATAGCCGTTCAAACTGACGTTCTAATAAATTGTTGATTTCAGTAAATTTTACTCTGCCTCTATTTAAATATCTTTTTACAAATCGAGATATGTCCCCTCTTAATGAAGAATCTCGAATATCTTGTGCTAGAACTTCTAAAGCAAAAGGATTACCTGCATAGTTTTCAATAACGTTTTTCCAGTCATCTTCTGATCCAGAGAATTCTCCAAATACAGTAAATATTTCTCGACCATATTCTACCTTCAAACCATCTAAATATAATGAACGTATATTTTGATTCTGTCTGGCTATCAATTCAATTGCTTCTGGTTTTTCTCGGCTGGTAATTACTAAACAGCTTTGATGAGATGATTGAGCTATTCGTTTTAGCAAATCACCATACCCTTGATATCCTTCCAGATATTGACCTATGTGGCTACCACTTTGAAGAATTGACTCTGCATTATCCAGTATGAACAAACAGCGTGAAGATTTTAAGTAATGAACCAGTCTGCCGATCTTCTCTTCTAAAGTTTCTGGTAGTGTAGTTTCTTGCTGATCAGACAAAAATTTGATTGCATCTGCTAGGATTTTTTCTACTGGTGGCGATGCCCCAAGACTTCGCCAGATTATATAGTCAAATTTATTTTGAATTTCTTTTGCTAATTCGATCGAGAGAGTAGTTTTACCTATACCTCCTTGACCTAGCAGAAAAATTAAGTGACATTTGTCCTTCAAAATCCATTTTTTTAATGTATCTAGTTCCTGAGTGCGCCCGTAGCAATAGGAGACAGTTGGTGCTGCTCCCCAGTCTTGGCTTGAAGATACAGCCAGAGTGGTTGACTGAGATGGATTATTATCGACAACTTCTTCCCAATTCAGACCCAAAACCTGGCAGAAAGCTTTGAAAGTATTGTTTTTAATAGGTGTTCCCTGCAAAAATCGTTTCCAAGTCCCTATTGATACAGCTAAATATGTTTCCTCTACGTTCTCCCAATCTCGATTAGGGTCAAGGATCTGACTGGCTTCTTCACGCCATATAGGGTCTTCTATTGCCCATCCCCTTTCTTCTCTAGCCTGTTTTATCCTAGCCAGTCCCCGAAGAGAAGCTTTAAGACTCTTCATATAACATTATACTCCCTGGTTGTCAAGCACAAATTTAGATCATTATACACCGAATCGAACTGATCTGCTTCTGTGCTGGAGTATTCATGGGACGGATGAGACAGTTAAGTCATAACTAAGGATTGCAAGATTCTTGGTAACGCCTCTCTCTACAAACAATCCAGGAGTAACATCAATTATGACATCCAATACTGTATTTGATTTTCTGAAAACGGCTGAAAGTGAGGAGAACTATATTACCTGTCCGGCTTGCGGCTCTCCCATTGGTATCAGAACTCAAGGCTATGAAATGATTTTGACTGATAACTTACGCTTAGAGTTAGATGGCAATATTGCGGCCCTACGGCTTTTCTTAGAAAGATTGGAAACTAAGTTAGAACAAAGAAACTTGTTATTAAAACCATCAACGGATGGTCGTTATCCATACGGGCAGGAAAGAAAGTTTTTTTCCGATGATAAAAGTGTTGATGCTGATGATGATGAAGAAAACAACGATGCAATTCAAAATAAACGAGAATTATCTCATCAAGGGATGTATCGAGGTATTTTAGGCAAAGATGCTGCGGAAGACTTTGTTCAGAAAAAGTTAGACTTTTTTGAGCAAATCAGAAATCATGATAAATTCCCACTCAAAACAGAAACTGACCAAGAACTTTTGGATCGAGAATGTAAATCTCTCCTGCGTGGTATAGAACCTCGTTCTTTAGTTGGGAATTTGATGGATTTGATTTTTGACCAAAGGAATGTCTTTGAATGGATGAAAAAACTTGAGAGCGAACCAAACAGAAAAAGGCTCAAAGAACTACTCAATGAAGTTTGTCCAACAATCCAATGGTACTTAAATAAGTTAGAGGAAATTCATGGTAAAAATAAAGATGATGAAGGATTACTCAAAGCTATTATTAGAGGGCAATTTGTTTTAGCGATAGTTCTGGGACACAACAGTAAAAAATGTGACATTTATGAACTAAAAACAATCTCTCTAGATAGTAATGTGCCATTTACCTTACCTCGGCAAACAATTATTTCATACCGTAATTTACTAGACATTCTTCACTCGGAAGTGGTGTTAGGTAATCCTAAACTGAGATTATCAGACAATTTGCAGAAAGAGTTAAAATCTAGTAAAGAGAAGTTGTTGAAGCAACAAAACGTACAACAAGCATCAAATATTTCCCCAAAGACTAATACGCTAAATAGCGAAGCTCTACTTGAAGAGTTTGTGAGAAAACTTGTCAAACAATGGGGTCGAGAAATTTATAAGCTAGTCAATTTTTCCTGTACAGGGCCTTCAGGAGATAATAATAAACGGTGCGGTTGGTATCCCAAAGAAAGCGAAACTCACTCAATTATCTTACTAGGAAGTCCGGGTACTGGCAAATCAAGTGTTTTACTCACAGGGTTAGTTTCTTTTTTCGATCACGTACAAGTTTTGGGAGCAACTGTAGCCCTTGATTTACCAGATGATCGACAACGATTGCAAGAGCTAGAAAAAGAGTATCGTAATGGGTCGATTCCTAAACCCACAAAAACAGGTACTAAAACCAGTATTAAACTTTCTGTGCAGTTTCCTGAAATTGGTTCAAATAATTTCGATAAAACTCACTTTGTCTTTACCGATATAGCGGGAGAAGATGTGGCGCGCAGTTTGACAGAAGAAGGTTCTCAACCTTGGGTACTGAGAATCCTGAAAAATGCTAATACAATTATCTTTTTCTTTGACTTATCGATTGAGCCTACTATTCGCGAAAAATTGACTAAAACTCGCAATGCAGAAATTTGGAAAGCTGTTGCGGAAAATTATGCGGTCGTCAATAAATCACGCGAGGGTAGAGCTACGGTCAATCAGTTATATCTTTTGGAACAAATCATCAGCGATCTAGAAACGCAAAGAGGTAATTTATCAGGGATAAATTTTATCTGCGTCATTCCAAAATCCGACCTCTATGCTAAAAAAGATGGAGAACAAGACCGATTGTTTTTGAACAGTTTCTACGAAAAGATGATCGGTCAAGGTATTTTTGTACCGTCAAATTTTGACAAACTGGATGATGAGTCTTTTGATGGATTCTGTTCGCTGGGAGGCACAGGTTATAACCCCAAGAGTAAAGACAATAAGGATACTTCTAGTAAGAAGAGTAAAGTTTTACAGCAAAAAGACATCGGTAGGATGATTTCTGATGAAGTGCGTAAGTGTTTATTAAATATGGGGAATGCTTTAGGGGAAGATGCTGTTCCTGCTTTCAAAGAATCCCTAAAACAGTTGGCAGAAGTTCGGTTAATGCAAAGGTTGGAAGCTCCTTTAGGGAAGGATTCTGTTTACTATTTAGCTGTTTCAGCACTTGGTAAGGATACATCAAAGATACAGCAGGATGGAAAAGATAAGATAGATGGTGTCTTTAACCAGAAATTATCTGAATATGTCTTTATTTTACCCATTGCTCTAGCAGTTGCAGATGAAATATCGAAGCAACAACCTTAGTTTTCGGGTAACATTTTACCCCCTCGTTGTCAAGCACAAACTCAGATCGTTATACAGGGAATCGAACTGATCTGTTTTTGTGCTGGCACGATTCTAGCTTCGGATGAGACAGTTGAGTCATAGCCAAAGATTGCAAGATTAAAGGAGGACAAAATGGCTCAATCAGACAAAGATAACTCCAATAAGCCCAAATGGCAGCAACGTTTGGAAGTAGTAGCATCGGTTGCTAGTGGTCTCGCTGCGATCGTAGCTGCGCTGAATGGAGTGGACACATACGTCCATCACCATCCCAATGGTTTGAATAATCACAACGATTGGAAGGCTTAAATAAAGTAACGAATCCCTTTTCAGCGTAAGCCTTCGCTGCCGGAGATGGTAAAGCTATTTTACAGCTTCGGCAGTTACCTTAATACCCCATTTTACCAATTCCCAACAGCTCTACTCTCTTATCAATCTAAAAACAGGAGCGATCGATATGAGCCTCAATAATAACATCGCACAGATGTTCAAAGATTTGGCAAACCTCGGCAGTAGTATGGAACGAGAACAACTGAAAAAACAAATTAAAGGTTACACGATAGATGAATGGAAAGGTGAACGCATACGGATGGTAGTAGCATCTGGGGGAATATCAGGTGCTTTAGGAGGCCCTATGGGGTTAGCAGCAATACCTGCGGATCTGGCCTGGTGTGGGAGAGTCAGTGCCTTGGGCTGTTTCGGGATTGGTCATATCAAAGGTGTTGATGTTGACTACGACGTAGATATGAATTTAATCATGTCTATTTGGACAGGGCTTGGAGAAGCCGCAAGTACCATTCCAGTCGGAAAAGTTGGTATTAAAGTTTGTAGCAAAGCAACACCGAAGATAGCTGCTAAGGTAGCCGGAGTTCTTGTTTCAAAAGTAGCTCTCAAAGGTGGATCTAAACTCGGAGCAAAATTAGCATCTAAAGCTGCATCTAAAGCTGCTGCAAAGTTAGTTGCGAAACTTATGGCAAAGACTGGTACAGCTTGGATTCCCTTGGTTGGTGGAATTGTTTCTGGAGGGGTTAACTGGTGGCTAGTGAGTGGGCTTTTAGAGGCTGCTGAACAGTATTACTCACACGAATATATAGTCTTGCGTGATGGCGAACTGGCTTCTGCTGCTTAGATTTTCTACTTTGCAGAGTATAGCTTATGGGTGCGTTATGCCATCTGCTAGCGCACCTTCGTTTGAATAGTTCACAAGAGGAGATTTCAATGAGAACCGAATCAAGAAGTCCTAATCGATTTCAATGACTCCGATGACTGGCGAACAGTAGATAATCCCAAAAATGGGAAAAAATCTGACATTTCAAAAGTCAGCAAAGTCAATTAACTTAATTCAGCGAAAATCTTCACATACATAAGGAGAAACCAATGGCAATTTCGATTTTTACCTCTAGCTCTAACTCTAACATTACTTCCTCATCAAACAATACCAGTCTCGGAGTCATGAATAGCAACCTATCGCTCAATAACTTTTCTAGTCTGCCAGGAATGGATGCAAGTTTATCTCTTGAGATGTTTTCCAATATGAGCCCGGGAACGATGAACATGACCACTACAATGAACGCTTTTGGGTCAATGTCTTCTAATCCTACTGGCGCTTCAGGAGTCAATTTTAATATTTGGGGGAACGGCTCGATCGACCGTTCCGCACGGATCAATCCTGACGCACCAACTTATGTACTTATTCACGGCTGGCGTAATACCGGCGGAAATGCAGGCAACGGCTACAAGCCAGGGGATTGGCTGGCAGACCAAGCTCAAACTATACGCCAGCGAGAATCTCATGCAAATCTCGTCGTTGTTGACTGGGAAAAAGATGCTGGTAATGTCTTGTATTTCCCTTCTGCCGACAAAACACAGAATGTTGGCAATCAGCTATCTGCTTACTTGAAAAATAGCGGTGTAGATCCTAATTACACCACCTTAATCGGACACAGTTTAGGAGCTCACGTTGCTGGATTTGCAGCCTCTGCCTATCGCCAATCCACCGGAAAAGTGATTAATCAAATTGTGGGATTAGACCCCGCTGGCCCGGCATTTGAAGGTAAGGGTGCAGGCGATCGCCTCGATCCAACTGACGCTACTCGCGTTGTAACTTTTCATACCAGCCAGGTATTAGGTTACAACGATCGGCTCGGTTCTCTCGATATTTATGCCAACAAAAAAGATTGGTTCCAACCTGGACAAACTATCTTCCCGAAGAACTTTTTAGGTGGCAATCATACCTACGGTACTACCCTCTTCACAGAATTGCTCCAAGGTAATAGTTTTTCACAGTCTAACGGTTCTCTCCTCAACCTAAATACAGTAGTGAACGCAGCATTTACTGGCGAAAACGATGCTATTACAAAAAATAATAAATCCGTTGTTTCCCTCAACCTGTTGGGTACTGCCAATAACGATAATCAAGCAGGTGGCGCAGCCAATGACACTATTCGTGGCGGCACAGGAAACGACAAGATTTCCGGTGGCGATGGCAATGATTCTTTGTTTGGGGAAGGTAACAACGATATCATTAATGGTGGACGCGGTAATGATTCTGTTTTCGGTGGTACTGGTGGCGATCGCCTGTTTGGAGATGAAGGCGACGATGTACTCACGGGAGCAGATGCCGCAGTAGGAAGAGGTGTTGGCGAAATCGATCGCTTGACTGGCGGCGCTGGGCGCGATCGCTTTGTGCTAGGCGCTACTCAGGGAGCTTTCTACAGCGATAATAATATTAGCACCTCCGGTCTTAGCGATTTTGCGGTAATTACCGATTTCAATGCTTTAGAAGATACGATCCAACTGTCCGGCCCCAAGTCGAGGTATAGTCTGGGAGCGTCACCAACTGGTTTAGCTGTGGGTACAGCCATCTTCCTGAATGAAAGCCGTGCGGAACTAATTGCGATCGTTCAAGGTTCCACCAATCTCAACCTCAGCGCCAACTATTTTGTCAATGTCTAGTAGGACTTAAACAAACTGGGCTATATCTGGCTTCCACAAGTGGGGTTTATCTGCTTTTGCCCGCATTTGTTTTTGCTACTCGATCGCCCAAATTTTCATCAAACACAGTCCTGGACGCACTCATACCAAAGAAACCGGTTTTTTTACCTAATACCAAATCCGGGTTTCCAAACCCCTTTATTCTTCAATCGGCGCAGGCCGATTTTGTTTGTATAGACGCGGTTTCAACCGCCGAGTCATAACTCAGAATTTTCGTAAAAAAACCCGGTTTCTGACTATCCTTGCGTCCAAAATTGAAAAAAAAGGAACAATGTATTTTTCCATTGTTCCTTCTCTTGTTATTTCCCAAACTGTCAATCTACAGCTTGACTTCAATATCTACGCCGGCTGGCAAATTTCAAAGTGTTCGCGAGAATCTTTGTCTACGTGGGGCGATCGCAGCAAACAGTAAATCCGCCGTTTTGTGGGCAAGGGAATCGGACCGATCGCAGTAGCTGCTGTCCGATTTGCTGTATCTACAATCTTTTCACAAGATGCGTCGAGAATTCGGCGATCGAAAGCTTTGAGGCGAATGCGAATTTTTTGTTGTGGGATAGCTGCCATTTTGGTTTCTTTAATTTTCTAGGTTCTGTTTATTTTTTGTTCTTTGTTATTTGTTCTTTGTTACTTGTTATTTGTTCTTTGTTACTTGTTATTTGTTCTTTATTATCGAATATTTAATCAATAACTACCAACCAATAACTACTAACCACTAACTACTAACCAATAACTACTAACCAATAACTACTAACTACTCACTAAATAGCAGAAAAGCCTATTGACATTTGGTGGCTTTTCTGCTATCAGGGCTGTTAGCGGATTCCTACTTGAGGATTTTGGAAACAACGCCGGCGCCGACGGTGCGGCCGCCTTCGCGAATTGCGAAGCGCATTCCTTGTTCGATCGCGATCGGGTGAATCAGATCTACAGTCATTTTGATCCGGTCACCAGGCATCACCATTTCAGCTTCCGAACCGTCATCAGCAGTGAACTGCATGATTGTACCGGTTACGTCAGTTGTACGGACGTAGAATTGAGGGCGGTAGCCAGAGAAAAATGGCGTGTGACGGCCGCCTTCTTCCTTCTTCAGAATGTAAACTTCAGATTCAAACTGAGTGTGAGGACTGATGGATTTTGGCTTGGCAATTACCATGCCTCTTTCAATATCAGCCTTCAAAATACCCCGGAGGAGTAGACCCACGTTGTCGCCGGCCAAGCCTTCATCCAAGGACTTAGTGAACATTTCCACACCAGTCACCGTAGTGCTGCGAGTGTCCTTAAGACCAATCACTTCGACAGTTTCGCCTACTTTGACACTGCCGCGCTCAATCCGACCAGTAGCCACAGTACCCCGACCAGTAATCGAGAATACGTCTTCAACTGCCATCAAGAAAGGCTTGTCAATTTCGCGTTCTGGAGTAGGGATGTAAGCATCTACTGCTTCCATCAGCTTGTAAATCTTGTCAATCCACTCATTTTCGCCCTGCTTGGTTTTGGGGTTAGCAAGCATCGCTTCGAGAGCTTTCAAGCCAGAACCAGTCACGATGGGGATGTCATCGCCAGGAAAATCGTAAGAGCTCAAAAGTTCGCGAACTTCCAGTTCTACCAGTTCCAACAGTTCAGCGTCATCCACCATGTCTTCCTTGTTCAAGAAGACAACCAAGCTGGGAACACCAACTTGCTTAGCTAGCAGGATGTGTTCGCGAGTTTGAGGCATGGGGCCGTCTGCCGCTGACACTACTAGGATGCCGCCGTCCATTTGAGCAGCACCGGTGATCATGTTTTTCACATAGTCAGCGTGTCCGGGGCAATCCACGTGGGCGTAGTGACGACCTGTGGTTTCGTATTCTACGTGAGCGGTATTAATCGTAATACCCCGTGCTTTTTCTTCGGGCGCAGCGTCGATGTCGGCGTAGTTCTTAGCCTTTGCTTGACCTAGTGCAGAGAGAGTCATCGTAATCGCCGCGGTCAAAGTTGTTTTGCCGTGGTCAACGTGACCGATTGTGCCGATGTTTACGTGGGGTTTAGTCCGTTCAAATTTTGCGCGTGCCATTCTCGATTTGTTCCTTGTTTTTTTTAGCGATTTTAGACTTGAGATTTTAGATTCTAGATTTTGGATTCAATCCAAAATCCAAAATCTAAAACCTTAAATCATTAGTTCCCTTTGTTCTTAGCGATAATGGCTTCAGCCACATTTCGCGGCACTTCTTCGTAATGGCTGAATTCCATTGTGAAGATGCCTCGACCTTGGGTTTTGGAGCGGATGTCAGTAGCGTAACCGAACATTTCTGCTAGTGGAACCTTTACAGAAACTTTGGCAATTCCCTGATCCGTCTCTTGACCTTCGATCTGACCCCGACGCGAGTTGAGGTCTCCGATGACGTTCCCGATGTAATCTTCGGGAACTTCAACCTCTACCTTCATCATAGGCTCTAGCAGCACAGGCGACGCCTTCATCACGGCTTCTTTGATTGCCATTGAACCGGCGATCTTGAATGCCATTTCTGAAGAGTCTACATCGTGGAAAGACCCGTCTACCATAGTAGCTCTGAGGTCGATCACGGGATATCCTGCTAGAATACCTGATTCGCAGGCTTCTTTCATCCCTTGTGCTGCCGGATTGATGTACTCTTTCGGTACAGTGCCACCGACAATTTTGGAGACAAATTCAAAGCCGGTTCCCTCTTCAGCAGGTTCTAGTTCGATCACCACGTGACCGTACTGACCTTTACCGCCGCTTTGGCGGATAAATTTACCTTCGGCGCGGACGGATTTGCGAATGGTTTCGCGGTAGGCTACTTGCGGCTGACCGACGTTGGCTTCTACTTTGAATTCGCGCAGCATCCTGTCTACCAAAATTTCCAAGTGCAGTTCTCCCATGCCGGCGATGACTGTCTGATTGGTTTCTGGGTCAACGTTGACTCGGAAGGTGGGGTCTTCTTCGGAGAGTGACTGGAGGGCTTTGGAGAGCTTCTCCATGTCTTGTTTGGTTTTGGGTTCCACCGCTACCGAGATGACTGGTTCTGGAATAAACAGGGACTCCAGAATCACTTCGGAGCCTTCTTCACAGATGGTGTCACCGGTGAAGGTGTCTTTCAGACCCAAGGCTGCTCCCAAGTCTCCGGCGCGGAGTTCTTCTACGTCTATCCGATCGTCCGCTTTGAGTACAATTAGGCGAGAAACCCGCTCTTTTTTGTCTTTGGTGGAGTTGAGGACGTAGCTACCTTTTTTGAGGACACCGGAGTAAACGCGGAGGAAGGTCAGGCGACCGTAGGGGTCTGCCATGATTTTGAATGCCAGAGCTGACAGCGGGGCGTTGTCGTCGGCAAAGCGCTCTGCGGTGTCGCCGTTGGGTAGGAGTCCTTGAATTGGGGGAACTTCCAAGGGCGACGGCAGATAGTCGATGACTGCATCCAACAACAACTGAACGCCTTTGTTTTTGAATGCCGAACCGCACAGCATGGGGACGATCGTACCTTGGACAGTACCGTGGCGCAGGGCCAAACGGATTTCGTCTTCGGTTAGTTCTACACCTTCGAGGTATTTCTCGGTAAGGGCGTCGCTGGTTTCTGCTACGGATTCGATCAGCTTGGTGCGATATTGGGCCGCTAGCTCTTGGACTTCATCGGGGATTTCTACTTCCTCGATATCAGTGCCCGTGTTGTTCTTGTAGATATAGGCTTTCATTTGCACTATGTCTACAATTCCCCGGAAGTTTTCCTCACTGCCGATCGGGATTTGGATGGGTACAGCGTTCGCTCTCATCCGATCGCAAATTTGAGCATAGACTTTGTAGAAGTTCGCGCCCATCCGATCCATTTTGTTGACAAACACGATTCGCGGTACTTTATACCGATCGGCTTGTCGCCAAACTGTTTCCGATTGTGGTTGCACTCCACCTACCGAGCAGAATACTGCGATCACTCCGTCAAGCACTCGCATGGAACGTTCTACTTCGATAGTGAAGTCTACGTGTCCGGGAGTGTCGATGATGTTGATTTTGTGCTCTTTCCAAGTGGTGGTGATAGCGGCAGCAGTAATCGTAATTCCCCGCTCTCGCTCTTGCGCCATCGTGTCCATAATTGTTGTTCCATCGTGCACTTCACCCATTTTGTGAACCATGCCAGAATAGAACAGAATTCTTTCTGTTGTTGTTGTTTTGCCCGCGTCAATGTGGGCGGCGATGCCGATGTTGCGAGTTTTCTCTAGCGGGACGATACGTGCCACAGCTACCTCCTTGGAGTTTGTGTTGCTATAATACAACTATACTACATAATAACTTTGTTTGCCATCGCTACCGACTTAGAACATAAGTATATGGAGCGTATTGTTACATTTTAATATTTTTTGCAACATTTGTTTACAAAAATATTAAGGATGCGACATGGAGGATTCAGAGACCGGGTGAATTTTTACTTTGGGAGTTTTGAGTTTGCTTCACGAATGGCCGGCAGCATTGTCCCTGGAGAAGCAATCTCAATACTCAAAATTTACACTTTTCAATTGATCGCCCGATGCTTTTATGCCGCGCGATCGACCTCTTCTCCATGCCCGACGATTTGGCAATTAGTAACGGTAGTGAGCAAAAGCCTTGTTAGCTTCTGCCATACGGTGTGTTTCTTCGCGCTTGCGAATAGCACTGCCTGTTTCGTTGGCTGCATCCATCAGTTCGTTAGCCAGCTTGGCAGCCATCGAGCGGCCTGTGCGGGCGCGGGCAAATCTGATCAGCCAACGGAGTGCGAGGGTGGTTCCGCGATCGGAACGTACTTCCATCGGCACTTGGTATGTAGCGCCACCTACCCGGCGGGCTTTGACTTCTACCAGGGGTGTAGCGTTTTTGACTGCTTTTTCAAACAAGTCTAACGGTTCAGCTCCTGTGCGTTCTTGGATGGTTTTCAGGGCGTCGTAGACTATGCTGGAGGCCACGGATTTTTTGCCGTGCTGCATGATCCGTCTCACCATCATGCTTACCAACCGGCTGTTGTAGGTTGGATCTGGAGGAACTGGACGTTTTTGAATAACTGTGCGGCGAGACATAGTTCTATTTGGGATTTTTGATTTTGAATGATTGAATTTGGGGTTTTGAACTCAGATATTATCGATCGCGGACGATCGAAAGTTTGGCTTTTCCACCCCTCAAGGATGCGAGTTACCAGAAAGAATTGGTTGAAAGCCGGAACACGAGTGAGGGAGAAGTTAAAATCAGACTATTCATTACTCCAATCCTCTTCCTTCTAGGTAGAGGTCGCTCTTAAACTGTCAACTGTCAACTGTCAACTGTCAACTGTCAACTGTATTTTGAACGACCTTGCTTGCGGTCTTTCACGCCGGCAGTGTCTAATGTACCGCGAATGATGTGGTATCTAACTCCAGGTAAATCTTTTACCCGACCGCCTCGAATCATTACTACCGAATGTTCTTGCAAGTTGTGACCGATGCCGGGGATGTAGGCTGTCACTTCAAAACCAGAGGTCAGCCGTACCCGAGCCACTTTCCGCAGCGCCGAGTTGGGTTTTTTCGGGGTGGTCGTGTACACTCTGGTGCAAACTCCGCGGCGCTGGGGGCAACTCTTGAGAGCTGGCGATTTGGTTTTTTTCTGCGTTTGTTCCCGTGCTGAACGGATGAGTTGCTGAATAGTGGGCATGAGTTACGGCATTTCTAGCTTTTTGCTGAATATAGTGATTTGGCGGCATCCGCACTGAAAGTCCCTTCCCCTGTGTGGGGACGGGATAAATGAAAATAATTATGGGTAAGTGAGGATACCAGACTCTATATAGTACACGACTCGAGTTTTTTTGGCAAGAAATTTCCACGGCGGGCGAACTTTCTTGCTTGTTTGCTCGAAGTTGGGATGCGGCGATCGCCCGTCGTACCAATACATATGTGGCATTATATATTGAAGCCCAACTTTGAAGAGGGTCACAGCAGTGGTGCAAAATCGATCGCGCGAAATATCGAACCACCATTTTTCGGAGACGCCCATCAACTCTACCGTGCGATCGCATCACAGCCGCTCGCATCACAGCCTCAGAGAGATCGACATCACATAAAGTTATATAAAATTACCTGATAATAAGCAATATACATTTAGTTGAGCGCAGATGAAAACCAAAACTTATATTCCTGAAAGTACAATTTCCGAACTTTACTTGAATATTTGGAAATCCGGTAAGATAGATCGGACGGTGTTCCACCAAATTCAATACGAAATTAATTCTGAGACTTTAAAAAGTTCAGACGAGCTAAAAATTGTTAGCAGACTGCTCTATGCAGTCCGACGGGGATGGCTTTTAGTCATGGACTAAGTGGCGTTTGGAGTGTTGATATTACCTCCAAAGGCAAGCGCCAACAACGCAGGTGAGTGAGTTTTCAGTTTTGAGTTAAAATCTCATCCATAAAATCATATATAAATTATATTATATAGAGACTCAAATAAGACTCACCACACTTGACAGGCAATATTCAAGGAAAAGGACAGGGTATGTTTAATTCTACAGAACTGCTGATCGAAGCTTTCATCAAACAACTAGAAAATGGATATAGTCG
The DNA here is from genome assembly GCF_020738785.1 of Microcoleus sp. PH2017_05_CCC_O_A. Taxonomy (NCBI): domain Bacteria; kingdom Bacillati; phylum Cyanobacteriota; class Cyanophyceae; order Oscillatoriales; family Microcoleaceae; genus Microcoleus; species Microcoleus sp. PH2017_05_CCC_O_A. The sequence goes on from NZ_JAEQCB010000018.1 coordinate 37,870, forward strand.
CACTTACGGAGGCTACAAATCCGACTATGCCGACATTATTGCCTGGGTGGGGGCAATGGCGTTAGAAAACATTGCCAGCAGCGACGCTCTTTATCACAATACAGAACACGCCATTTGTATTACCTTGGTCGGTCAAGAAATTTTGCGGGGAAAACACATTCGCAAGGGCGGAGTCTCGTGTGAAAATTGGCTGCACTTCATCATTTCTTTGCTGTGCCAAGATATCGGATATGTCAAAGGAGTTTGCCGAGAAGACCAAGCATCAGCAGGATTGTATGCTACCGGAAAAGATGGCATGAGAATTGCACTTGCTCCTGGTGCAACAGCGGCTAGTTTATCTCCTTACCGAGTTGACAGAGCAAAACTATTCATTGACGAGCGCTTCGGCAACCACAAGCTAATTAATGCTGAGATAATCAAGCAGAACATAGAACAGACTCGTTTCTCGGTGCTTGACGGCAACATTGACCAAGATGCAGGTAATTATTCTAGTTTAGTTCGCGGTGCTGACTTGATAGGTCAGCTCAGCAACCCACAATATTTACAAAAAATTGGCGCGCTGTTTTACGAATTGGAAGAAAGCGGTGCTACTAAAGTTTTGGGATACCGACATCCGGGCGACTTGCTCCAAAGCTACTCTAAGTTTTACTGGAGTGGAATTTATCCTCACATTAGCGAATCTCTCGGTTATTTGCAGTTGACCCAGGAAGGCAAACAGATTGTTGCTAGTTTGTACGCCAACGTATTTCGGATGGAACACCAACGTTTCGATTCAGAGGTTGCTTGATTGCCAAGGGCGGGAGCTCACAGCCACCGCCCCTAAAGAACTTCACTCTCCATTTCCGAATGGTATTGAGGACATAACCAATTGCTAGGTATCAAAGAAGGCCATCCCTCCCGCAGCGCTTCAAAACAAACAGCACGCACAGTTAACTGACAATCCAGCAATTCTACACCAGCTTTTTCAACTTGCTTTTTCCCAATTTTAAAAATCGATTCATCGCTAAATTCAAAAGTCTTGTGACACTGAATGCAAACCAGGTGATGATGGTGGTGTAATTCAGGCAAATTTAGTTCATAATGTTTGTGTCCTTCTGCTAATTCTAGTTCGCGCAAAATCCCTATTCTGGCTAATAAATGCAATGTTCTATATACAGTAGATAAGCCAATTTTTTCTCCTTGACTCTGTAAAGTTTTATATAACTCTTCTGCACTCAAATGATTGCCTTGCCGTAGATTTTGAAAGACGCTTAAAATAGTTTCTCGCTGGGGAGTCAGGCGACAGCCCCTCTGGTTGAGTTCGACTTTGAGTGAGTTAGCACTGTATAAATTCATATTTGTGAAGGCAGAAGGATTTAGTTATCTAGGAGAGGAGAGGAGGGTAGGCACGGGGCACTACCCCTACAAATTGTTCGCAATTCATAATTGAGGGCTATAGCCGCTTTTCCCTCTTGCTAAAGGTGTAACTGAAGGATTAGTTGTCGGTATTTCTGTGTAAGGTTTATGAAGCTTAGAGCAATGTTGTTGACAAGAATTGGCAAAACAAGTTTTCGGTTCAAAGTCGGTACAGCCGATCGCATCTTCAGTACAAGCAACACACGGCCGCACGGTACACTTGAGACGGTAGTCATTAGTAAAAAACTCGCAATCCGAACACGGAATTTGATGCAGTCGCCGAATTTGATAGAATCCTTCTCGCAGCGCTACCGAAATACTCCACAAAAACAGAACCATCAAAGTCCCGATACAGAAACAGCAAATAAAAACAGTCATAGGGTGATTTTCTCAACAGTACACACAAATCCAGAAATGAGCCAATTTAAGCAAGAAACAAAGTTCTAATTTCTTGCTTAAATTCGATTCAGATTCTATTTTGAGTTCAGTTCACAACACCTCGGAAAATTGCATCAATGCCAGCAAAATTGTCTAGCAGCAAATAAGCAAGGAAAGCTCCGCTCGTACCTCCGATCACAAAACCGCCCCGGAATAAACTCCAATCTTCCGGCGTTTTGTGCCAGTAAAGAACTTTACCTGCTTCGATGTTCCGATTCTCGTAAATCGAGAGGCCTATTGCCAAAATCAAGACTAATGCCAGAGTTGCCAGCAATCCTGCCAGAGGTGCTAAACCTTTTTCTTGTAAAGGCAGCAATACTGCAAAAGCTCCTACCAGGAAATAGCCGTGAGCCAAGCTAACTTCTAATCCCCTGACTATGGGAGACAATCCCTTGCGGTAAATCGGCAAATTCCGCAAAAAAGTTACAGTCGTGTCAGAAAAACTTACGGTTGTCGTTGCACTTGCAACTGGAACCATAGCAGGAGTTGCCGTTACAAATTCGCCCGATCGAAAATCAAATCCTGCTGCTTTTGTCCGTACCCGCAGGGCGTGCCAAATATGACCGGAAAGCGCCAAAATCGCTAAGATAAAGTGGCTTGTTGCCTGCCAAGTCCGCGAAGAAACTACTGTGGCTTCCGGGCCGGTTAAACCCACAGGGCCGTAGAAAACCTCTGGATAAACAGTGTCGTTTACTGTCACAAAGTAGGCAGCCAAAAAGCCCATGTAAGCCAAAGCGCCCAAACTGTAAGAAAGGTAAGCTTCTCCCGACCAAAACAACACTCGCTGGGCCCAGGCAAAAGGCTTGGTGAAGATATGCCAGAAACCGCCAATGATGCAGAGCAAGCCGACATAAATGTGACCGCCCACAACATCTTCTAAGTTGTCAACTGCTGCCATTCCTTCCGGGCCTTGTACGGGCAAGAGATAGCTAAAAATGCGGGCGGGATTGAGGGTTGGTTCGCTAATTATTCGTACATCTGCGACGTGGGGATCGTAAAGACCTCCCCAAAATAAGGCTTTTGCGACTAGCAGCCAAGCACCAGCACCTAATAGTAATAGGTGAATGCCGATGATGCTGGTCATCTTATCTTTGTCTTCCCAGTCGTAGCCGAAGGAACCAAAGAAAGTGTTGTTTTGTGGCAATACTTTCGGGCCGAGCAAGGAATGATAAAGGCCGCCGGCACCAAGAACTGCGGAGCTAATTAAATGCACAACTCCGATCGCAAAATAGGGATAGATATCAACAATTTGACCACCTTTACCTACTCCCAAACCCAAACTTGCCAAATGCGGCAGCAGGATTAAACCTTGGTCGTACATGGGCTGCTGTGGGTTGAAATTGGAAATTTCAAACAGGGTCATCGCCCCGGCCCAGAGTACAATCAAACCTGCGTGAGCGACGTGAGCTCCTAAAATTCGTCCTGAAAATTCTGTGAAACGGGCGTTACCAGCCCACCAGCCGTACTCGTTTTCTGGCTTTTCCGGTTCTGGTTTTAAATTCGGTTCAGCTATTGCTTGCATTTTCGCTTTCCTCTAATTTCGGTGAATTGGAGTTGCCCAAAAAACCCGGTTTCTCACAAAAGTCGTCGCTTTTTTCGAGAAATGTTGGTGCAGAAACCGGGTTTTTGACCCCCGCGCGTAAATTCTGGGTTAACTCGCTGCATTCGCTGCAACTTGGTTGACGACTTCGCCTTTGCGGAAGTCAAATCCCGCTGCTCGGAGGGCGTGCCAAATATGTCCTTGCAAGAAGAAGAAGGCTAACCAGAAGTGAGAATTTGCCAGCCAAGTTCGAGAAGTCAAAACTTCTCCACTATCGAAATAGGGATATTGCTGGATGCCAATTTTTAAGGCTGGGCCGAAGAATTCTACTGGGTAAACCAGGGTGTTGACTGAGACAAAGTAGGCGGCGATGAAACCCATTAAGGCTAAAGCGCCAAGACTGTAGGAGAGATAAGCTTCTCCTGACCAGACGAACAGGTTTTCTGTCCAAGCAAAAGGCTGAGTGCGAATGTGCCACAACCCGCCGATTATGCAGAGAATTCCTACCCACATATGGCCGCCGACAACATCTTCGAGGTTGTTGACGGAGGCAATCCAGTTTTTGCCACCTGCGCCGAATAGGTAGCCGAAAATCACAGTTGGGTCGAATGTGGGTTCCGAAATCACCCGCACTTGCCCGATCGTGGTATCATACAAACCACCGAAATACATTGCTTTGGCCACCAATAAGAAGGCTCCGATACCTAACAAAACTAGGTGGATGCCTAAAATTGTGGTCATTTTTTCTTTGTCTTCCCATCTGTAGCCGAAGAAAGGAGTTTTTTCTTCGAGGGTGGCTTCTCCTTTGAGGGAGTGGAAGATGCCACCGAAGCCGAGAAAGGCTGAGCTGATTAGATGAATGACACCAATCTGAAAGTACGGATAGGTATCAACAATTTTGCCTCCGGCTCCGACACCCAAGCCAAGTCTGGCTAGGTTGGGCAGCAGAATTAAGCCTTGTTCGTACATGGGCAATTCTGGGTTGAAGCGGGAAAGCTCAAACAGGGTATAGGCTCCCGCCCAGAGGACGATGAGGCCGGCTTGGGCGACGTGAGCACCTAGCAAACGACCCGAAAGGTTGATTAAGCGGGCGTTGCCGGCCCACCAGGGATAGGTTTCTCCTTGGGCTGGGAAGGATTTTTTGGCCATGCTTGTCACGGCGAGTTACCTCTTGAGAAAGATGTCAATTGAGTCTTAAGCTTGTGCGGCTTATTGATATAGATAATCAACAATTTTAGAAGTTTCGTCAAGGGCTATTTGATAAAGTTTTTCACTTATTTTAGTTAAGATATGTAACACAGCCGTTTAAAATATCGTAAAACCAAGTCTACAATTGGTTTTGAGCTACAATAAGAACTTTTCCTCCGGTTGGGCAGAATAAAATTTAGAGCAAGATTTATAAATTTATTGACAAATAGTCTTAGTAAAGGTAGAGTTTTGTTTAAGTAGCTATCTAATCCTCTCGGAAAAGACAAGGTGGCAAAAGAAATTCGGTACTTTCTTCTGGGCAAGCTTGATAAAAGTGGGGCTAGAAGGGGTGCGGGATTGTTTTTTTCTGAATCAAGAGAGTTAATCGCTACTTGTTGGCATATTCATCTCAAACTCTAAACAACAAAGCCTGAGAGCGTTTGCTCTCAGGCTTTTCTAGTTAGATTTTTAACTGCTTGTGGCATCGGACACGCTAGCTCAAGCAGATGATTTGCTTTCCGATGATCTGCTTTCCTCGGCTACTTGCTCGTTGCTGGGCAACTCCAGGCAATAACCCGCGCCGTATACGGTTTTGATGTACCGAGGATGGCGGGGATCGGGTTCCATCTTGGTTCTCAGGTGTCTGATGTGTACGCGAATTGTTTCGATATCGTCATCGGGGTCGTAACCCCAGACTTCTTTGAGAATTTCGCTGGGAGAGACTGTCTGACCGTGGCGCTGGAGCAAGCAGTGCAACAACTCGAACTCTAGGTGAGTCAGTTTGACGGTATTAACGTACCAAACAGCTTCAAACCTTTCGGGGACAAGAGTTAGCGGGCCGTAATTCAGGATTTCTGAGTGTTTGGCAGCTTGGGGGATGCGGTCTGTGCGCCTCAGCAAGGCTCGCACTCGTGCCAGCATTTCTTCTAGTTCAAAGGGTTTGGTCAGGTAATCGTCGGCGCCGGAGTTGAAGCCTTCTACTTTATCTTGAGTTTGACTTAAGGCTGTCAACATCAAGACGGGTATGTCGGCGGTGCGATCGTCACGCCGCAATCGCTGACACACTGTGAATCCGTCTACTCTAGGCAGCATCAGGTCTAGCATGATCAGGTCGGGGAGCATTTGTATTGCTAGTGCCTGACCTTTGATGCCGTCTTCTGCCTGGGTGACTTCGTAGCCAGCCATTTCTAGGTTGACGGCTACGAGTTCGGCGATCGCCGCGTCATCATCAATAACAAGTATCCGAGGCATCATCATTTATCTCACCGCTAACCAGATGGCGGAGGCTACAGCCTTCTGGGGGTTCCAGGTAACTTTAAGGAGCAATTTTTTAATTTTAAGCTTCATAAAAAAACTCGGTAAGTGGGAAACTCAGGGTATGAAAGACCTGAGAGGAAAATGACCAGGCGATTTCAACCGCCTTGAATCTTTACCATTACCGCCTTGGAGTTGCAAGAGTCTGGTGTACTTTTGTAATGTACTTTCAATGGGACAATTACCATCTCAAATCTTGCAACCCTGTACGCATAATGTTCGCTCCTGATGGAGCCTCCCTTCCGGGGTAATGTTCGCCTCGACCTGGTTATAAAGGCTTGTTAGACCTGCGACACTGTTTCAGTGACTTTAAAACTGTTTAATCGCAGGTGACAGAGCGGAAAACTGGCGGATCATTCGCCGGTGTCGTGACCTAAATAACGTCTCCTCCCAAGAGGGGTCTGGTCAGAACAGCTTGCAATTTCTTACAAGCTCAGTGGCTTGAGCCTCGGAGTTCCTGACTAAGGATTATAAGGTTCATTAAGAACTTTTAGGGTTCTGTAAATATTCTTGTACTAATTATAAGCCCTCTTGAGCGCATATCAGAAAACTGTTCGCCAAAAATCTTGCTGGGAGTCGATTTTTTGCCGGCAAGAACAGCTTCCTGTTTCTTCTGGGTTTGCCTGCGACTTCAGGCAATGGCGCTAAGGGTAAGCTACTGCGGGTGCCAGAGATTGTCTGTGGCGATCGACCCATATAGGGGAATTCGGATAGAGGATTTGGCGACTCGATAACGGGTCATTGAAATATACTGCTTAAATGCTGTACCACTTAAGCCCGGTCTTTGAGACATCTGTTAACGGCTAACTGTTAACTTTTAAAATTTTGTTAAGTTTAGTTAAAAAACTTTCTTTTTTTTGAGGATTGCCACTTGCTTTTCAGGGCTATTGACTGTATAATTTAATAATTGAAATATAAGTATTTATCAAAAAAATAAAAAATATTCCCATTATCAAATAGTATCATACATAAGTCAAACAATCAATCCCGCAACCTGAAAATTTGGGGTGATTTTTTTTCAATTATTTTTTTACCATAAAGAATTGGTTGAAAGCCCGCCCGCCCGATCGCCCTTGAGAAATCAAAAGAAGACGATTCATTACTCCAATCCTCTTCCTTCCTTTGTCAACTGTCAACTGTCAACTGTCAACTGTCAACTGTCAACTGTCAACTGTCAACTGAACATCGCCCTTGGAGCAGCCAAGCAAAGGATAAAAACTGCTAGCAAGGCTAAGGCTACTGAGGGGGAGCAGGCTGAGTATTTTTGGTAGGAAGAGTCGGTTGAGGGGTTAATTTTTGGAAGTAAAGACCGCCGACTGTTAGTAAGAATATTGTATAACCAACAGCTTGCAAAAGATAGATTCGATCGCGGTATCCAAAGAGCGCTTTGAGAATCACTCCCGGAAATTGTCGATCGGGCAAAACTCCCGCTACATTCCACACCATCGGGCCTAAAATACAAGAGTGGAGTTGTGCAGTGCGATCGTAAAAAACACAAATTGCTGCATACTGGCTATCCGTCTGGGACAAAATGGCAGCGGAGGCGTCAAAATGTTTGAGTGCAGAGACTGCTAAACCGGCGACGATTAGCAATAATAAGATTCCCATAAATTTGAAAAACTGGCGGATATCGATTTTGACACCCCATTTAAAAATTAGGGAACCAATGATTGCAGCCCCAAGCAAACCGCCCACAGCACCTAAAGCTGGAGTTAAACCTTGTTGAAATTGAGCGCTGATAAATATAACTGTTTCAAAACCTTCGCGAAGTACGGCGATAAAAATCAAGCCGAATACGCCCCAGCCAGCATTCGTGTTTGATTTTAAAGCTGCGGTAAGTGCGCCTTCAACTTCGGCTTTGAGAAAGCGGGCTTGCTGAGTCATCCAAATTAGCATCCAGCTTAGCATGGCGATCGCAAAAATTCCCAATACGCCTTCTAATAGCTGTTTAATTACGGGTGCGTAAGGCTGATTTGATGTTGATAGTGCTGCGAGCAATCCATTGAATAAAACACCGACAAAACCGCTAGCAGCAATGCCGGCTGCGATACCTGCATAAACCCAAGAATTGAGGTGAGTTTGGTCGGCTTTTTTCAAGCAAGCTAGGACAATTCCGACGACTAAGGCGGCTTCTACGCCTTCACGGAGAGTAATTACAAAGGTTGGGATGGCTTCAGTAAAGTTCATTTTTTGATAACTGCTAATTTGTAGTTAGTGTTTAGTCTTTAGCAACTTTTATTTTAGCGCTGGCAGAATATCAATTTATTGATCCGCGAAGGCGCGTTAGGCGAAGCCGCGCGTAAGCGCTAGGGCGTGAAGGAATAGAAACTAAGAGAAGGACTTATAGCCTTTCTCAAAAAGATGAGGTATGACTGACAGGTTATTATAACCCTTGAACGTATAGGGATCTCTTCCCAACAACGTCCGCGAATATGAGAGCTAGATACGCTATAGATACTCTTAAGGCGGTTCTGGAGTAACTAATGACAATGACGAATGGTAAGGTGCGTCGCTTTGAGATTGTCTATTTTTTTTGAGTGATTCTTTGTACCGACGCACCCTACGACTAATGACTAAATCAACTGTAATCCCGCAGCATTTTTTTGAGTTCCACTTGGTGCAATTCTTCTTGTCCAATTAGGGTGCGGGCGTATTCTTCGAGATAAACGCTGGAGTCTGTGACGACTTCTAGTAAGGATTTATACTTTTTAAGCGCTTTTTTCTCGTGATTTAAACTTTCTTCCAACAAGTCTTTGATGGAGTGTTTGTATGTTTCTTCGATGGGGGCAATTTTTTGGCTGGGATGTCCGTCTAAACCTGTTAAAATTTCTCCGGCTTGTTGGGCGTGGAGTAGGGATTCGGTTGCTTGTGCTTGAAAAAACTGCACGATGGGAATTCGGTTTGGCCCTGTCACCATTAGTGCATAGTGGGTGTAGCGCACTACTCCTGCTAGTTCCCATTCCATGATGGTGCATAGCAGTTCTTGGGTTTTTTTCTCGTCGAGTTCTTTCATTTGCTATTTTCGATCTAAGATGCAGTCAAGAGCAGTTGTCATAATATCACATTTTTTAATTTAATAGCAATATAGCAATATCGAATGCAAAACTCGGATTACCGTCACGCGGCTAATGTCTCGATTGGAAGAGGAAAAAGTTATCGATCGCTCCCGCCCTCAGTACATCGTTTTAACTTAGCATTTTTGACATTTCTGATAATTATTATAATTATCAGAAATAAAGGAATTTTTTAACCCCACATGCACACAGAAAAACGCAGATACCCAAAAAGTATCTGCGTTTGTACTTCGACTGATTATTTAAGTCGTCACCAATGCCTTCAGCAGATAAGCGCGAGTTCCTGTTTGGTTTACGCCCTTCGCATCTCTGTAGGTGTAACTGCCATAGGCAGAAATATCGCCAAAGTTATTGATGCCAGTAGCGTTAGTTAATGTCACATTCGAGCCGCCAAAGCTCGGATTTGTGAGGATCAAACTGTTCAAGTCTTTGATAGTGCCGTTGTTCCAGACAAAAGCGCGGTTTTGAAGGCTCGAATTCTGGGAGACGCCGACCACTTGACCGAATTGGTTGATGCCAGCGGCGGCACCGGTTGCACCGCCAAGGCTGCCGATGTTGATTTTTTGACCGTTTTGCAAGAGGAAGGGTGAGCTTGTGGCTGTAGCCCCAGTGCCACCGCTCGTACTACCGATGATTTGACCGCTATCGTTGATGTCACGGAGAGTGGCTTGTTCTGCCCCAAAGGTGCCGAGGTTGGTTAGTTTATATTTACCGTCTGCGCCTTTTTCCCACAACGCCGCAGTGTTTACGGTCTTGTCGTTGAGTCCGTCACTGTCAACTTCGCCGACAATTACACTCTTATTGTTAATTCCAACCGCTCTACCTGTGTCACCGCCCAAATCTGGCAGGGGGTTGATGAAACCTTCGCTTGAATAAAAGGCGCGGGTGCGATTTGAGGCTGTTGAGGTAGAACCGGGCCCGTAGATGTGGCGGCCAGCAATTTCGTTTTTGTTGTTGATGTCGAAGAAGTAGCTTTCAACACCACCCAAATCGGTGATTTGTAGGGTGTAATCGCCACCAGCCTCCCTTTGCCACAGCAAGCCGCGGTCTGTGGCTCGACCGGCAAATTCATCGCTTGTACCGGCGATCGCACCTAGATCATTGATGGCCGCAGTAAAGCCGCCACCACCGCGCTGAGTAACCTCTTTTCCGGTATTGTCACCGCCGCCATTTTTGATGCCAGTGCTAGTCAGTGGCTTGAACTCCCCATTTTCCCAAACAAATCCTTGATTGCGGAAGCCTGTGCCACTTACTTCGGTGGTTTGGGAACGACCAACTATTTGTCCTTTGTCGTTAATAGCATTAGCTTGGGTGGCATTGCCTGTGGGTGCGATCGAACCTAGGTCAATAGCCTGGTAGCGGTACAGCGGGATATCGTTGGAAAGGAGAGCTTTTTGTACTCCCGTAGCTACGTCTTTGATGGTTGCCAACAAGTCATCTCCGGCTTTGATTAGGGTGTTGCCCATTTCGGTGACAAAGGAGAGGAATTGGCCCGCGAGGCTGTCGCCTAAGCGCAGTTTATCTGTACTCCCATTAAATCCAGATATGGTAACGGAACCAGGGCCTGCTTCGAGAACGATTTGATCGCTACCATTGCCAAGGGAAACTGTATCGTTGCCAGTTCCTGGTTTGATCAAGTTATCGCCGTCGCCTGCGTTGATGTTGTCATCGCCGGCACCGGTGTAGATTTGGTCGTTGCCACTACCTGCGGTGACGAAATCGTTGCCACTACCTGTAACCACGCGGTTGTTGCCTTTGCCTGCGAAGACGCGGTTGTTACCTTCTCCGGCATTGATGATGTCATTGCCTGTTTGAGCGTAGATGGTATCGTCACCTGGGCTGCCGACGATGCTTTTATTACCTTCGCTAGCGAAGATGCTGGTGGCTTTTGCCCCGGCATTGATGATGTCTTTACCAGTGCCTGCAAAAAGTGTACCGCTGCCATCGCCTGTGATTAGGCTGTCATTATCTAGTAGTTTAATTTCGCTGGCGGTTCTTTCTGAATTGAGGGTGCTGGGTGAGCCAATCGACTTTGCAATCAGACTATTCAACTGCGACAAGTCACTGGATATTCCTAAGTCTGCAATAGCAGTATTGGGAAACAGGGGAAATGATGTATTCAACAAGTTATCGGGAACCATTAGAAACTCCTTTGATATGTAGGGCTTGCTGAATAATTGATTGCCAACCAAGAGCAGGAGCGATCAATATATTCAAGCTTGGTTAAAGATAAGTTTTTTCTGTATCGAGTCGCCCCAAGTATAGCTGTAGATTATCTCCCCTAAAAAAACAGGTGTTCTTTTTCCAAATAGACATAAAAACACACAAAAAACCCGACGCCACCAGGTGGCGAGGTTCATTACCAAAAAAGTAATTGCAATAACTGTACCAGATGTATTATCAAGTTTAGCCATCACTCTATTCAGACCGAATCTTCGTTTTCCTTGCCCAAACTTACCCTCAATTGCATTTCTAATTCTCTCATCTTCCAACGCTTGTTTCTTTTTTGATTTACTGACGTTTGCTGGCGGTCTTCCTAGGGGAGGCCCACTGATTCTAATTCCTTTTTCTTTGCACCATGCTCGGTTTTCTCTTGTTCGGTAAATTCGGTCGGCATGAACGGACTCTGGATAATGTCCAGTGAATCGATAATAAGCTTCTACCTGGGCTTTTAAGTCCCCTGACTCATTAAAACTATCCCAGCTCATTCGGTCTAAAAATACATATCCTTCAAAGCAGCTCGCTGACAGTTTAGCTCCAAACTCTACGCTTTTTCCGGCTTTTCCTCTGATAGGACGGATGTGGGGTTGACTTAAACTTACTATTCTATGTTCAATACTCTGTTTATTTTTATCAATTAATGATTGCTGTTGGCGATAGACTTCTGTGAGGACTAGCAAGGTTTTATATTGCTTTTTATTCAGAGCTTCTAGGGTCGCACCTGATTCAATTAGCTGTTCAATATGAGCTAGGTTTCTTTTGACATATTGAAGTTGTTTCTTAATTGCCTGTCTTCTTTTTGTGCGAGGTGGCTTTCTTTGTTTAGCCATTAATAAGTAGTCTTTTCGGGCGATATTACGATAGGTTCTTGGTTTTTTTGGGATTTTTTCTTTAACTTGTTTATATAGGATATCTATGATTTTTTCGGTGTGAACTCTCGCTTTGTTTAATAGTCCTAAGTCAGTCGGATAAGTAATGTCGGCTGGTGCACAGGTTGCATCTATGATTAATTTGCCGCGATTGGGTGACTCATTTTTGGCGTCCGAACCCTTTTTTTTTTCGGGTTTAACTGGTGTAATTTCTAGCATCTTTTTGACCATGCTTTCGTTCACTTTATTAATTAGGTTCAAACTAATCCGTTGCCTAAAGTGAACTAATAGAGATGAGTCAAATGGTAGCTCATTACTGTAGCTTGATTGACCGATAAAGTATTGTAAATACGGGTTTTCGCGGATCTGTTCTACGGTTTCGCGATCGCTAATTCCCAATTTTTCTTTAATAATTAATGCCCCTAATGCTATCCGAAAAGATTTGGCGGGTGCCCCCTTTTTTGTCGGGAAGTTTTGAGCATATTCTGATTCAAATTCATCCCACGGGATTATTTGAGCCATTTTGACCCAACGGTTGAGGATTGATAAATTTCCTCCGAAGGGCAGTTCAAACTCGGAGGGTAAGGAGGGAGCAAGCTCAGCTTTTTTGTACACAATCGCAGGTGATGCACGGGTTTTGATCTATATTACCTGTTTATCTTGCACTTTTTTCTCCCTCGCGCCATCTAAACCTATGCCACGCAATATGTGATTGATTTTTCAGCAAGCCCTATGTATGTTTGGGTTGTATTTGAGCGCGTGTAAAACTACACCCTGAAGTTAGACTTTGGGATCAAGATTGATGCTATAATCTCGAAAAAACCTGATGAGAATTGAGTCGATGCCGCACTGGAAAAATCTCAAACCTTTTGCAATGACTAAAGGTTCGCCCTATCCAGTAAATGACTAATATTAGTTTTACGGGTTAACTTCCAATACTCCGCTAGGAGCGAATACTACCGTAAACTTAGCTGCGGGTACTGTCGCCTTGGTGCTGCCTGTCTGGGAAGACTTCAGCATATTTGGCAGGGGGGTTTCTTGGGTGTAATCCTTGGCTGGTTGGTTGAGGGGCTCGAAGTTGCCGATCGCCCCGTCTTGACTTGCAGTGACTCGATAGACTAGATTTTGAGTGAATGTGGGAGTAGCTTGCCAAGTCTGATTTATGCGATCGTACACTTTGAGAGCTAACTCATCTAGTTTGGTGCGATCGGTAATTTCCGCTGTCTGATTAGTGACCTCAACCGCCTGAACTTCCTGCTTACCTGCTGACACAGGCAATGCTTGGACAGTCTTATCTGTAGGGCTACTCGCAATAGCCGTTTCAGGAGACTTATTAGCAACAGGTGCAATTTCAGGAGACTTTTCAGGCAGTTTTTTTGTGCTATCAACAGCTAAAGCCGGAGGTGTTGTGCTAGTCGCCATAGCTGGCTCCGCCGGTTTATTAGCAACAGCATTAACATCTGCTACCTTAGCGGGATCTTTCCCCTCAATTGTCAAAGACTTGACGTAAATACCGCGAAACTTTTCTTTTTGAGTGACACGCCACATGGCGATGGGATAAGTCACACAAAAAAGAGTAAAAACTCCTACGCCAACCCAAACAAATTTGTGCATCTCCCTCGCTGGAAGTGGCTTATTTTTAGTTTCCATTGACAACAAACCTCGTATTACTTAAGTTAACGGCAAATAGGGAAATAGAGGATGCCAACACATAGCTGTGGCGGCAACTAATAAGCCAAACATCCATAAAAATATGGTGCGGCTTTTAATGTTCTTATTCTTCCATAAAGCATGGAGAATGGGCCAACTGACAAGCCAACCGACAAGCAACATAGTTTCTTTGCCAGTGTAACTGCCGATATTTCCCCACAATTCGTTATCAGTCTTGCTTCCGGGAATCCAAGTACCGAGATTCCAAACAAGTTTTTCTGTGGCTTTGGATGTGTCTGACAAGTGGTGAGTTACCATCATTGTAAAACAGCCAATTCCAGCACTAATTAATGCGGCAGCCGCAGGACCAGAATCTTTAGGCGGAGTTTCTGCTCCGTCAGCTAAAGCATTGGGGAAGCGTTTTAGATTAGTCCAAATTTTGCCGTAAAAAGGTTCATTTGCAGCAGATTTGTCACGGGAAAACTGTCGAGTCATTGCAGAAATCTCCTAAGTTTGAAAATTGGTAATTAGCTGTTGCTAATAGTGTCAAAATAAACAGGCAAGATGACTGTTCCACAAAAAATAAATGTTTTCGTGGGGTGGGCTTCTAGCCCGCACATAAGAAGATTATTGCGAATAGTGCAAAATCTTAGATCAACTAACTATTTACTAAAGAGCGTGAATTTTAGCAACACCAAGTCCGCTCACCATGCCGCCCATTGCAAAAAACATGATTGCCATCAAAGCTACAGACGTGGCTGCTAAAACGGGGCGATTTTTTTTCTCTAAAATTGAGTCGCCATAGTGCCACAAAATCCACGCACAAGCTACTGTCAAAGGCAATGTAAATAGCACGCTAAATTCGTGATATTCCATCAAAATGTACTGGACTAAAGGCGAGTTTGATTTCAGCCAAGCACGAGCTCCGCCAAAATCTGCGCCTGCTCGATAGCGCATATATGATAAGTTGCCGGTAGCAATGGCTAAAAAACTCAAAAGAGTTGACCAAAAGGCTAATGTACGCATTTGTGGCAAGATTTTACCGACTCCCCGTAGCAAGGGAAATGCTAAGTGTCCGGTATAAGCCATGACTACTAATGCCAACATTGAACCCATGCCGTGAATGGTTCCCATCCATCGCTGCCAAGGGCTGGGATGGAGTAGGTTAACGAAAGGCATAAACAGAAATAAACCAGCGGATAAAATGCTCAGCCCGTAGACAGAAACTTGAGCAATATCTAATTGTCTGGGAAATTCAGATGGAACTAAATCGGTAGTTGATTTTTCGATTGAATTTTGCACCGCTATCGGGCCTCATTGAGTTTGGATTGTTCGGGAACGTATTTGAGAATAGTTGCATTAGTATTTTGACTTTCTTGAGAATACAAGCCGTGCGGAGGAGTCGATCGCACATTCACGCGATCGATCGCCTTAAAATACTGCTAAAAGGACATTAACTAGCAATAGAATCCGGCTTTTTAGTTTTTAGAGCACCCAAAACTTTTACTTTTACTGCTTACTCGGCATTTCTACCGCTTCTTTTAGAAAGCAAGTAATGCAACTAATTCTCAAGAACAGATAATAAGGGACATTATTGACTTTTAGTCTTTTGTTAATTTTATTTTAAGATTTGCGTCAAAGCTTGATTCTTCAGGGATTTTACTGCCAGGTCGATCGCGAATTATTGATAATAGTTATCAAAAAGCCGATAATACGTGGCTTCTGAAACCAAAATCGGCAAAAATCCCCCCAGAGGGGATTGTAAAGTTTTGTAAAAAATAGTTGACTAAAAGGTTGGGAGTTCTCATGTTTTGGAGATATCGATGCACATACCTGATGGTTTTCTTTCACCGCCCGTAGCAATTGCCACGGGCATAGCAAGCGCAGCATTTATTGCAGTTGCCCTAAATCGAACCCGCGCCAGTCTTGGGTTGCGACAAGCTCCAGTCATGGGTTTAACCACGGCTTTTGTGTTTGCGGCCCAGATGATTAACTTTCCTGTAGCAGGTGGCACCAGCGGGCACTTGTTGGGAGGCGCACTAGCTTCCGTGGTTTTGGGTAGCCCTTGGGCGGCAACTCTGGCGATGAGTACGGTTTTTATAATTCAGAGCGTCTTGTTTGCGGATGGGGGCATCACCGCACTGGGAGCGAATATTTTTAATATGGGGCTAGTCGGAATTTGGGTGGGTTGGTGGCTGTTGCAGCCATTGCAGCAACTATTGGGAGGTTCCAGAAATCGTTTGCCGCTAGCTGCGGGGATTGCAGCCGCTCTCAGCGTTGTTGCTGCTTCGATTTGTGTGGCGATTGAATTGGCAATTTCGGGCACAGTAGAGCTGAATATCGCATTGCCAGCAATGGTAGGTATTCATATTTTAATTGGGATTGGTGAAGGGCTAATTACAGGCGGTGTTTTAACTTATCTCGTGAAAGTACGGCCGGATTTGTTACCAGGAGAACAGCCACAATTACAGAAATGGTTAGTGCCAGTAATTGGGGTGTTATTAATTAGTGGCGTGCTTTCATTGTTTGCTTCAAGTTGGCCTGATGGGTTAGAAGCGGTAGCAGAACAATACGGTTTTAAAGATAAAGAAGCTGTGGCGATTGAGATTCCAACTCCTCTAGCTGGTTACGGTGTTAAAGGATTAGAAGAACAACCAATAGGTACTAGCATTGCTGGAGTTTTAGGCTCTGGTATTTGTTTCGGTACGGCTTTTGGGATTGCTCAGTTGGTGAAATCTAAAGATGCTTAAATTATCAATACCTTTTCGATTGCGACTGTCTCTCACAATTGTGATTGGGATTGGTTTTATGAAGACAGGTGCTTGGCTGTGGCTGGGCATCTATGGGGCGATCGCACTTTTTTGGTCACTTTGGCTGAAAGCACCGCTGCGAACCCTGCTGCAACTATTAGGAGCAGAATTAATTTTCCTCTCCTTATTAGTGCTACCACAAGGTTGGGAACGAGCGAGTTTTCTGTTGCTGCGTTCCCTCATTTGCTTGCTAGTTATGAACAGTTTTCTGCTAACTTTGCCGCCACACAGCTTCGGAATTGCCCTGAAAGGATTGCCCCTACCAGCAGGCTTACAAGAGATTGTGCTTTTAGCTGGACAATACTTAGAAATATTGCTCGCAGAAGTCAACCGGATGAAACGATCCGCTCAACTGCGAGGTTTGTCGGGTAGCGTGGGATGGCTGAGATACGCCAGTGCTTCGATGATAGGAGCGCTTTATTTGCGAAGTCTCGATCGCGCCGAGAGAGTCCACGCAGCCATGATGATTCGTGGCTACAAAGGCAGTTTGCCCGCCGACTCAAAATCAACACCAAAAGAGCGACTCTGGCTGACAGTCACGATTTTAACCGCAGCCGGATTAACAATAGCTTCTTACGGTAATTGGTAATTGGTAATTGGTAATTGGTAATTGGTAATTGGTAATTGGTAATTGGTAATTGGTAATTGGTAATTGTTACTTCTTCCCTCTTGCTTCTTCCTTTTCTCTTTCCCTCTCTGCGCCCTCTGCGGTCTCTGCGGCTAAATACTCTTAATCCTAAAATTGAGGTAAATAAAATTGACTAATCTCAAAGTTGTGCCAACAATCGAAGTACAAGACTTAGTATTCGGATATCCGCAGCAAAAACCTGTATTGCAAGGAATTTCCTTCACCTTACAACCGGGAGAAAGAGTTGCCTTACTTGGTTTGACAGGCGCTGGAAAAAGCACTTTGCTGGAAAATTTAATCGGCTTAAAAATGCCACAATCTGGCGAGGTGAGAGTGCAGGGAACTAAGCTGGAACAGGCAACTTTATCGGAAGCGCGTAAGCAGATTGGATTTTGTTTTCAAGATGCGAATGACCAGCTATTTATGCCGACTATTTTAGAGGATGTGATGTTCGGGCCACGCAATTATGGAGTACCAGAGGGAGTTGCGCGCGATCGGGCTTTAGCACTATTAGACGAATTCCGTTTGGTTGAATTTGCCAACCGTTCGGCCCACGAGCTTTCTGGGGGTCAAAGAAGGTTGGCAGCATTAGCTGCAATTTTAGCATTAGAGCCGGCAATTTTAATTTTGGATGAGCCTACAAATGGACTAGATCCGTCGTGGCGGAGGCATTTGGCTAAGGTTTTGTCGCAATTGCCGATCGAGGTAATTTTGATCGCTTCCCACGATTTGAACTGGATTGGGAAAACGACTCAAAGGGCGTTAGTCTTGGCTGATGGTCAGATTCGGGTGGATGAACAAACTCAAGAATTGCTCAAAGATCGATCGACTCTTGAATATTACAATTTACCGCCAGATTGGTAATTAGTAATTAGTCATTAGTCATTGGTCATTGGTCATTAGTCATTAGTCATTAGTCATTAGTCATTAGTCATTAGTCATTGGTAATTTGAACCAACTGTCAACTGTCAACTGTCAACTGTCAACTGTCAATGGCTTTGATTAAAGCTGGAATTTGCGAACAGTCTCGTTGTACAGATGAATAGCTAAATCCCGAAGAACTTCTTCATTCTCAATATGACTTCCTAATTTCTGTTTCGCCGAGTTGATGCACATTTGCATTAAGTCGGCGGAACTTTCGACGTAAAGCGCGATCGCCCTTTGCTGTTCTTCAAAACCAATCTCGACTTCCCCGAGCATTGGTACCGATTGACAATTAGCAGATTGGTCTAAGTTTGCCCCAATTCTTTCCTGTTTTCTCCTTTGCACTTCCTCGGAAAAACCAGAAGCAATTATCCCTGCGGGTAGCGCAAAAATCCCGATTCCCAAAAATGCTAAAATTGCTCCTAAAAATTTACCTAAAGGAGTGATAGGATAAATATCGCCGTAGCCGACAGTCGTCAATGTCACAACTCCCCACCACATTGAATCGAGGATACTCCCAAAAGCTTTGGGATGCGCTTCGTATTCAACAAAATACATGATGCTAGAGGCAAATATTAACAGAATGAAAACTGCAAAAGCTGTGGCGATTAATTCTTCTTTTTTTGCGTACAATACTGCTCCCATAGTTCGCACTGAGTGTGAATAACGGCTCATTTTTAGCAGCCGTAACAAACGCAACAGGCGAATTAAATTGATGAAGCTTAACTCGGGAAATAACAGCACTGTAAAAAATGGCAATATTGAAACTAAATCTATTAGACTTAGTGGTGTCAGACTGTATCTCAATCTTCCCCAAAGCGGGTGGCTATATCTGCGATCTACTGTACATACCCACAGCCTCAAACCATATTCTATTGTAAATACTAAGGATGCAACAATTTCGATCTTTTCTAGAATACTTTTTTGTTCTTGGGAGAAACTGGGGGAAGTAGAAGCAATAAAAGCTGCAACATTTATCAGAATCAAACCAGTGATAATAATATTGCCTGCTAAGCTGTATAAATTGCTACGCTCTGAACCTTCTAAGATTTCATGAATTATTGGTCTGAGTTGTTTTTGCACCTGAGTTTCTCCTAAACAATTAGCAATTCATGCTCGCCCTTTACCATAGCTTAAGAAGTTTTTTTGAAAACGTCAGTAGGATTTGTGAGGAGGGCTAAAAATCTGGTTATTTCAGAGATGTTTTCGTTGCAAAACTCCATATTGATCGGGGAAAGTGGGTGGTTTGGGGCAACGGCATTTTAGTAAAATTTAGAGTTAATCTGGAAGGAATCGCCAACTATTACTGGATTTGCAGGCAAACATCATGAAGGTAGCCGTATTCAGCACCAAATCCTACGATCGCACTTTTCTGACAGCAGCCAACGCCGACAAACACGAGTTGGTGTTTTTTGAACCGCGCCTGAACCTGGAAACTAGCGTTCTGACTGCTGGATTTCCGGCAGTCTGCGCCTTCGTTAACGACTCTTTGGATGCAAAAACGCTCCAGGCGATCGCCCAAAATGGTGTTCGGTTGTTGGCTTTGCGATCGGCCGGATTCAATCACGTCGATTTAGCCGCAGCCCGCGATTTAGGCTTAACTCTTCTCCGAGTTCCCGCTTATTCTCCCTACGCCGTCGCCGAACACGCAGTCGCAATGATTTTGTCCCTCAACCGCAAAATCCACCGCGCCTACAACCGAGTCCGCGAAGGGAATTTTGCCCTAGACGGCTTGTTGGGTTTTGACCTCTACGGTAAAACGGTGGGAATCGTCGGAACTGGCAAAATAGGCGCGCTAACTGCCAAAATTCTGCACGGATTCGGCTGTCGCTTGCTGGGATACGATGTTTCCCCAAACCCCGATTGCTTAGCCTTGGGGATGGAATACGTGGCGCTGGCCCAACTGTTCGCCAACTCTGATATTGTCAGCCTCCACTGTCCGCTGATACCAGAAACTTATCATTTAATCGGTGCAGAGGCGATCGGGCAAATGAAACCGGGGATGATGTTGATCAATACCAGTCGCGGTCAGTTGATCGACACTAAAGCTGTTACCAAAGGACTGAAGTCTGGTAGAATTGGCTACCTCGGCTTAGATGTTTACGAACAAGAGACGGATCTGTTTTTTGAGGATTTGTCAAATCAGGTGATTCAAGACGACGTATTTCAGCGCTTGCTGACTTTTCCCAACGTCCTGATTACCGGACATCAAGCTTTTTTCACCGAGGAAGCGTTGCAAAATATCGCTGAAACCACGATCGGCAATATCACCGATTTTGAACAAGGGCGCACTTGTCCCAATCAAATCGACCTCAGGGAAGTGAAAAAATGAGTCAAAAGAGCGATTTGTCAACGGAGGCAATTGTTTAAAATCAACCCATATCGTTATTTTTGCTTGCAATTGGTGAAGCTCTGCCTTAATCTCATCAATTAGCCCCAGCAGCCTGAATGCTTTGCTAATTGCCAGATAATTATATTGGCAGCAACTCAAAGCGTGCAATTTTACTTGACAACGGAGGAATTATCCCATGACCCAAGCTAACTTTTCTGACGACACGCAAACTATCACTGAAGTTGTGACAGTAGACCTAGTGAGTGACCAGCCAGGGGTCATCACTACAATGACCTCAGAAACTCCAGGGAGCCAGTCCCAAGATATTAAAGATCAAATTCTCACAATTTTGTCGGAGCTTCCAGCTTATCTCTCAACCTTTTTTGTTGAATATCAAAAACCTCTGATAACTATTGGTTTAATCCTGGCAGGCGCTATTAGTATTAAGGTAACGCTGGGAGTTTTAGATGCTCTTAATGATGTCCCTTTGGTAGCTCCATTTTTTGAGTTGATTGGTATCGGATATACGGGTTGGTTTGTTTACCGCTATTTGCTCAATGCTACTAGCCGCAAAGAGTTGTTGACGGAAATTGATTCTTTAAAAGAACAAGTTGTCGGTCAAGATTCTTAATTAGACAGTTGACAGTTGACAGTTGACAGTTGACAGTTGACAGCTCGCTTAGAGAAGGGTTGACAGAAGGAAAAGGGAATATTGAGAGCATCTCAGTTTTGCATTTGTATGTAGTGCTGTCCCTGATCGCGAGCGGGGACAGCACTGTAAAAAAATGTTTTTTGAAAAAATGACATACTCCCGGGAATATTTTCCAAATCTTCCCCTCTCCCCCTCTCAATTCGGATGGCAAACTTGTTGCAAAGTGGCGGTAAAGTCGGGGTAGGAAATGGCAGCGGCTTCGGCCCGGTGAATGTTAGTAATACCTGTAGCGTTGAGGGCTGCGATCGCCAAACTCATCGCTATTCTGTGATCGGTGTAGCTGTCAACATCCGCGCCAGTTAACGGAGTCCCCCCGGTAATTTCCAAACCGTCGGGTAACTCGGTAATTTTGGCTCCCATGCGGTTGAGTTCCGCAGCAGTCACGGCCAGCCGATCGCTCTCTTTGACTCGCAAGTCGGCCGCATCTCGAATGATGGTAGTACCCGACGCAAAGGCTGCGGCTACTGCCAAAATGGGGATTTCGTCAATCAGTCGGGGAATTAAGTCGCCAGCAATGGTGCATCCCCGCAACTGTGGGGAAGAGCGAACCAAGATATCTGCTACCGGTTCCCCCGCAGCATCTCGCTGATTTTGCAGTTCAATGTCCGCCCCCATCATCTCCAAAGCTTCCAAAATACCTGTACGAGTGGGATTGACACCGACATTTTCGACTACGAGTTCGGAACCTGGGACGATCGCCCCAGCAACTAGCCAAAATGCCGCCGAACTAATATCTCCCGGTACAATTACATTCTGTCCTTGCAGTTGCGCTGGGCCACTGACTGTCACGCTACAAGTTTCTGGATCGACGCTCAATTTAGCTCCAAACGCCCGCAGCATCCGCTCGCTGTGATCCCGCGACAGAGAGGGTTCTGTGACTGTAGTATCTCCATCAGCCATCAAACCGGCTAGCAAAATGCAGGATTTAACTTGAGCTGAGGCGATCGGCGAATGGTAGTGAATCCCTTTTAACTGCTGTCCGAGTATCCCTAAAGGAGCTAAAGAATTGCTCTTTCTACCCCAAATTTGCGCGCCCATTTGTTGCAGCGGCTTAATTACGCGTGACATGGGGCGCGATCGCAAAGAACTGTCACCCGTTACCGCATAAAAACGCCCCGGATGAGAGGCTAAAATTCCCAACATCAACCGCATCGTCGTGCCGGAATTACCCGCGTCCAAGACTTCCAGAGGCTCCTGTAACTCACCAATTCCAACGCCCCGGACAGTCACCCGTTCCTCGTTGAGTTCCGAAACGGAGGCTCCCAGAAGGGAGAAACATTTAGCAGTGCTGCGGGGGTCTTCTCCTAGCAGCAGTCCCTCAATTGTAGTTTCACCGCGGGCGATCGCACCCAACATCAAAGCGCGGTGAGAAATCGACTTATCGCCCGGAACTCGAATCCTGCCTCGCAGCGACAAGCCCGAGGCAGGTTTTTGAATGCTTAAAGTTTGACTTTCGCTCTTGGGCGAAGTAGTTATAATGGCAGCTTGCATGAGATAGACTAGGATGGGACGGCGTTAGCTATCCTAACCTTTTCCCAGTCATAAGTCATACCATTTTAGATTTTAGATTTTAAATTTTAGATTGGGGAATGACAGACTGCATAAGGGTTGGGAGCAGGTGGATACAGTTCCATTATTTGCTAAAACTGCGATCGGCTACAGGGGAGAGGAGATGCAACTGTACGGGTTTTACCTGAATTTCACAATTACAGTCCGTATATCTGCTGAGATTTCAGGTTCAGCTCTGAGTTATCGATCGGATAATTGACTTTGGACTGAACAAATTTATATTTCTGACTGCGAATTGTAGATTTTGTATTTTTTTACCAAAAGCTCCGGAATTTAGAGCCCAGATAATCTAAAATCTAAAATCTAAAATCAAAACTCTAAAATCTCAAACTGCCCGAACCACAATAACTCCTACACTTTTATTTATGCTGACGCATCATCGCAAGCCTGTAAGTTTATCGCTAGTATCCACAGATTTACCTTTGTGGTCAGTTGTTGAAACCGCTGGTACCCTGTATCAAAAAGACCGGGATCGCTTTCACTTGTTGTTGCACGAACCAGCAATACTCGATCGGCAATTTTCCGACGCATCTGACACATCTGGCGAGCAAGTTACGATCTTGCCCACAACTACAAAACCCCGGTTGCTGTGGCTGGAAGTTTCGCCCTATCGAGTGATTATGACGATGCAAGGAAACGGCAAGTACAGTTACCGCCACTGCTGGGAACGCGGAATGTACGGCCTGAGCCGTTATTGGCTTCAGGGCGAATCGCTGGCGACTCCCGAACAGTTGCGCCTCCGAAACTTCACCCGCAACTTGACCCTGACAGGCAAGCCGGAACCGGAACACCTGCGGTTAGAATATGAGTTGTGGTCGGAAAAAGTACAACTCGGTTCCTATATTTTGAATCTAGAAATTCATCATTAAATTTGGGAATTGGGCATTGGGCATTGGGCATTGGGAATGGGTAATTAGTCAGAAGTCATTGGTTATGATGTAGGCGATCGCCAAAAACAATAACATCTTGCTGGATATTATAATTGATTTTCTGGTTGTTTTTGTAATTACCTATTTAGCGATCGCTCTTACAATAATTAATGAGTTTTTCAGTCAAAGCGTCTTGATCTTTGGCTGCTTGATTTGCTCGCTGTCCCGCTTGGACAATATCCGCTTTAGCTTTTTTGATTTGCTCTCGACCTTCTATACTTGTAGAAGCCCGATTTCCTGCCTCAAGAGCTTTGCCCATGTCGCCGATTCCTTGACCCATTTCCCCGAAAAATTTAACCGACGGCGCCTGAATTTCTTTGAGGGTTGCATCTGTGATTCGCAAAGCCTCAATTTCTTTAGCTGTCTGGTTCAAATCTTTAGCTAAGTTCTTGCTCGTTGCAGCATCGTAGGTGCCGTTCTTAAAATTGATGAGAGCGTTGCCTTTGGTGACAATTGCAATAAGTTTGGTACACTGGACAGTTCGGTTATCGCCGCTGCAACTAATCGTCAGCGTACAGCAAGCAACAACTACGAACAGGATGGCAATTTGTTTGCGAAAAAAGTACATGAATCCTCGGTTGCAAAAAGTAAATTATGGGATGTTGTAGTAGAGTGTTTCAGTCGATTTTCCATTTTTAGATTTGAGATTTACTCCTCGATCTGAATCTGGGGGCTTTAACTGGGGTCTAAAATTGGGAGCGATCGCTTGACAGGGGTACGTCGAACGGTATCCGTTTTTTGGCAAGGGCGATCGATATATCCACTGTCAAAACACTCCTGCGGCTTTCAGACACGCTCTGCTAAACTAAACTACGTAGCCGTTTAGGAACTATGGTCAAAAACAGCAATAACCTACAGAAGGGCAGCATTTGGGGATATCTTACCCTGCTTTTGCCTATTTGCTTGACGGCGGTTGCCAGTTTCGAGTCGGGAACGATGTTTTGGGCGATCGCCACCACAGCGGGCGTTGCTTGGGCTTACAAGCTTTACCAGCAGCAGCAAAAACACAGACTCGCTCATTTAGACTCGGTTTTCTACAGGTTGATCAAGGAAAATCAAGGGCGAGTTACGGCCTTGGATTTGGCGATGAATGCGAAACTCCCGGGAGAAAAGGTTCAAGAATATCTCGACGAACGGGCTCTTGAGTTTGCCGCCGATTTTCAAGTAACCGAAGAAGGCGGAATTTTGTATTATTTTCAAATAGCCCCCACTGTCACTCAAAGCGAAACACCTAATGTCGCAATAGCTGTTCAAGAGCCTCCCACAAATCGGGAAAAAGCACAAGAGAAAAAACCAAATTTATTTCCGATTGCTCAAACCAAGACTCCTCAAAAGCCCAAAATCTCTTTTACCCAAACAGAACTTTCCCGCAGGTTCAAGGTTCATGCAAGTACGATCGGCAAATGGAAAGTTAAGCCAGAGTTTGCTCAGTGGAGTAGCGAAAAAGACCCGGAGGCGATCGCCTGGGAATATTCTACAGACAACAAGCGATTTTATCCCAAAGATTGATCGGAACAGTTGACAGTTGACAGTTGACAGTTGACAGTTGACAGTTGACAGTTGTTGACAGTTGACAGTTGACAGTTGACAGTTGTTGACAGTTGACAGTTGACAGTTGACAGTTGATAGTTGACAGTTGATAGTTGACAGTTGGAAGAGGGAGAAAGACATAAACAGCAAGCTTTTTAGCGATCCGTATTGTAGATTTAATTAGGTGGACTTACTTGTGGGTTCAAATATACAAAGAAACCGGGTTTATACGAAGTTCTGCGGTTGGTAACGAAGAATTTCGGAATAAAGGGGGTTTTTGAAACTCGATCGCGTCCTGGAAAGATTATGCTCGCTGTTGACCGATCGACCTCTTTAGGTTAGTTTATGTAAAATCCTGTTTAATAGAGTTTGCCCGATAAATATCGGTAAATTCGATCGCCATATCTGTTCATTTTTTCTTCTATGTCCACACCAACCTTGCGAGTAATCGCGCGCCTCGTAGCCTTTCCCGACAAAGTAGCAGAACTTAAATCTCTACTTCTGAGCATTATGGAGCCAACTCGCCAAGAAGAAGGCTGCATCAAATACGAACTTCTCCAAAATCAAGCCGATCCTACAGATTTTACCTTCCTTGAAGAGTGGGAAAGTGCAGCTTTGCTCGAACAGCATCTCGCCTCAACTCACATTCAAGCCGCAGTGAAGAAATTAGACGGTTTAGCAGTTGCGCTTCCAGATATTCGCCGCTATGAATTGTTAGCTTAATTGGTTTTTAGGTTGAGTTAAATTAATGTCTGCTACATCTTCGATACCCCCTAACAGATAGGTACGTAGTTGGGATGCGAGCCCTCTTTAGACATACATATAAAGAGGGCTGAAGCCCAACTACGTACCTAAATTTCTATGATGGCTACTATAAAACCCCCTTAATAAAGGTGGAAGAAGAGTTAGAGTTAAAATTGTAGCAATTTCCGAGATTTTTATGACAGTAGCAACAATCAAGCAGTTATTTACTTATCCAATTAAAGGGCTAACACCGCAAGCAATGTCGGAGTTTGCTTTAACGAAAGGACATGGTATTAAGGGCGATCGCGCTTTTGCGCTGCTGTTTACAGATTATCTTGAAGGTGCAAAGATGCCCGCCTATAGCGCGTCTTGGATTAGCAAAAAATATTTGGCGGTTCAAAACGATTGGCCTCTGCTAGCAGCTTTGGAATGCCATTATCAACCGGAAACGGCTGTTTTAACAGTCAAGCGTCAAGGAGTTGCAGTGTTGTCAGCAGAAACGAACACAACAGCGGGGCGCGATCGCATCAGCACTTTTTTTACCGACTATCTGGCGGCGACTCAACCAACAAAAGAAGCGAGACACCCGCAGTTTGCACCTTTGCGGTTAATCGGTAACAGTAGTGGGGAAACTCGTTATCCCGATCGAGAACCGGTACATATTTCTCTCCTCAGTCAAGCTACACTCGATCGATTAACCGAAGTCGCCCAGCAAAATATAGATGTGGGCAGATTTCGCCCAAATGTTGTGCTAGAGGGCATTTCAGCTTGGTCGGAATTTGAGTTAATCGGAAAACAGTTTCAATTAGGTGCAGCACGGATCGAAGTTACAGCACGAATTGGTCGCTGTGTCAACGTAGAAGTAAATCCACAAACGGGCGATCGAGATATAGCCCTACTCAGTTTACTACAACAAGAATTTGGTCACGCACAAACAGGAGTTTTAGCCAAAATTATCAACAGCGGTACAGTTAAAATCGGCGATAATTTGAATTACTAGAAAACCGGGCGGTTGAAACCGCGTCTATACAGACAAAACCCGCCTCCGCGGGTTGAATAAAACCGAGCGATTGAAACCGCCGTCTGATCTTGTGGGGTGGGCATCTTGCCCGCCCCAAATAGGCTGCTCACCCTTCCTCCGAAATCCGCACCTTATTACCAATTAACTTCAGAAAACTCACTCCAAAATGTTGAATTTCCAAAAAATTAGCATAAGCAGGAGTTGACTTATAAACTCTAAAAGTCCGCATAATTCCCAAAGTTGCCGCACTCTCCAGCGGGCCAACAAAGCTAGTATCTCTGTCCAAAAAATGAGACTGCTTAGCCCAGTGAGCCATCTGTTCCGCATTCAAAAAATAGCAACCGGAATGAGGATTCAAAGTCCGCTCAAAAGAGATTGGCTGTTCCATAATTTTCCCTGCCAACTGCGGCTGCTCCTCCACATTTTGAAATTTAGCAGTAGCTCCTGGCACTAAATCACCATCAATATATGCTTTAAAAACAGCACCTTGAGGCGATACTTCATAGCGATTGGGTTGCAACAAATTTCCATGTCCACCATGATGAGTAAACCAATTTAATTTACTAAAAAACCACGGATCGTGGAGAACTAAATCATCTTCCAAATAACAGAAGTAATCGTATTTGTTAAGGCAAGAACGCAAAACAGCTTGACACTCAAACCCCAACAGCAGCGGTTCGCATTTGGTAGCGTGGTGCATAAAAGACCTCGGCTGCACTGGCAATTGAGGCAACAGATGATAACCTTGAGTAGTGCAAATAACAATATCAATTTGGTGCTTTTGAGATTGATTTGCTGGGATAGTGGCACATTCGCCAATGTCAATCATGCACTGAGATTTGCCATACAAAGCTTGCAGCGAAGTCACGCAAGCAGTTAAAGCATTGATGCGCGGTTGCGGATCGTTTCGTTGGGAAGCGTGTTTCCCGTCGCCACTGGGATTGTAGAAGTGAGCAATAGTGAATAGGATTCGCATTTGTGTGGATTAACAATTAAAAAATTAACAATAAAACAGAATACCGGGCGGTTGAAACCGCGTCTACACAGACAAAACCTGACGGGAGCAGGTTTCCGAGCGGACGGTGAAAATTACGTTTTTTTCTTCAGTTGGCGTCCGGCGGACATCGCTTGTATAGCAGCGGTTTCAACCGCCGTCTTATCTTATCTTATCCCAAGCGTATTGCACAATAACCCCTATAAATCTTACCGCATTCAGTCGGTAAACAACTCAGGCAATCGCGATCGCAACTCAGCGTTTAAACGTGGCAACTCATCTCGCATTTGCAAGTACCAGTCTCGGCGCTCGCGGTAGTGCCCGCACAGCAAGCGGTTGTCGCGCACCCATTCGTAAGCATTCGCGGCTATTTCCTGGCGCATAGAAGTGTCGGAAATCAGCGAATTTAGCTTAGTTTCAAACTCTTTTTCATGTTTGTAAATCAATCCGGTTTCACCTTCTACTATCGAATGTTCGTACACGGTTGGACTCGCCAGCACGGCTACTCCTCGCGCCGCACATTCAATGAATTTTAAGTCAGATTTCATTTCGTTAACCGGGTTGACAACGAGCGGCAGCAAAGCTATATCGCAACTGTACATGATTTCTTGATACCGTTCGTAACTGCAAAAAGATTCAAATTCCTTTTGCTGTATTTCCAAAGATTCAAAAAATCTGCGATCGTGGATAACTTTAACTCGAATCAGGTGTTTGTGTGCAGCTAAAACTCGATTCAGTGCTGCCATAATTGGCTGCCAATCATTCTCGCGGTTGAGCGCGCCAAAAAATATTGTGACGGTATGTTCTGCTGGATAGATTCGCGGCGGAGGTAGATAGGCTAGTTGATTGGGAAATACGGCAACATTATGATTGTAGTGACGCAAAATTTTGGCTAGCGGTTCTGTGGTAGTTTGAACGCAGTGACAGCCCCGATAGCTGAGGTAATTATTGTCTGCGTATTCGCGGCGGCGGACGGGATTGTCGTCAATTTCGGCTACTATTAAATAGTCTTGTTTTAGTAGTTCTTTGAGTTTGGGAATGTAAGCCGGATATTGCATGATTGTCCGTTGCCAGACGAAGACTTTTTCTTCTCCCGGAAACTCGGTAATTAATGCTGCTGTTTTCACTCCCGATACGGTGCGGACACCGGGAATTGTGGCGCTAAATTTGTCCGGTTCCAGAACTCGCACGCGATCGCACCCTGTAGGAGCCATAATAATGGTTTGGATCAGCAGTCTGCGCGGCTGTACGGTCGATTTGGTCGATCGCACAATATAATATTCAGCACCAGTTTCCGTAGCAAAATCGCTGGATTTGAGCTCTAACGCCTTCACCATTGGATGCAGCAATTGCTGGAATTGGGCAAAATTTTCGGTTTTGTGTCCCTTCCCTTGCAATTCATAAACCTGCAATCCGGCTTGAGCAAATAATGATTTAATTCTTTCCAGGGTAAACCAGTGCTGCATCTTGCTGTCGGGATTTTCCCAATGTCCCCGCAACAGATTGACAATGCGCCGCCAGTATTGAACGTTGGGAATTGTGGCGAAAACTTGCCCCTCCGGCTTGAGTAAAGCACTGTACTGCTGTAGTATCTCCCAGGGGTTTTTGAGATAGGGTAGCAAGTCGCCAAAAATCAAGCAATCGACAGTTCCGGGTTCGATGTCGAGACTGGCGATCGCCATTTCTTCAATATCGGCTACCGCCACCCAGTTTAGTCGATCGACTGCAATTTTCGCTTTTTCGCGATCGCATTCAATGCCAATATACTGACAGTGGGGATTGATCAGCTTGTAGTGTTCGCCCCTAGAACCAGTACCGCAGCCAATTTCAACAATGACTTTAGCATCCGGCGGTAGCAGCTTGAAGAGGTCGTGGTTGGCGCGATCGATCACTTTCTCTAAAATTCCTGATTAGTTTGCCGTAAAATAAAGCAGAGCAATCCATGTCAACAGACCAGCAGACGAAGGTTAGCATGGCGATGCCAGTATACAATGGCGATCGGCACATTTGTCAAGCACCAAATTTTCGCGATGCCAACTCTTTCTCTTCCCTCTCTTCTGGCCCTCTGCGTACTCTGCATACTCTGCGGTTCATTTAAATCTTGTTCGCCAATCGTGCAAAGATTGATATACGTTAGCAAATATTCGGCAAAATTATAATTTGCGCTAAACCATACTCTCATGCAAGCTCAATTGAGGCGATCGATCGATTCGGCTGATTCCCCAAAAATAAACACAGCACTGTACTAAATACATTATAAATTATGAATCCTAATTTAGGAATAAACATCGCCGGATACATCAACGGCGAATTTGGCATAGGAGAAGGAGTAAGAGCCAACATCAGAGCCGCAGAAGCCGCCGGAATTCCCTTGGCTATCAACAATTTTACCCGCAGTCCCCACCGTAAAAAAGACACCACATATCAAAACTTTAGCCCAGACAATCCCCATCCGGTAAATCTAATTCAAGTCAACGCTGATGAAGTTAAAACTTTCATCAAAGATAGAGGTTCCAGCTATTTTGAGAATAAATACAATATCGGCTTTTGGGCCTGGGAACTTCCCGGATTTCCTCCCCAATGGCAGCCAGCATTTAATCACTTTCACGAAATCTGGACTTACAGCAATTCTTGTGCAGAAGCAATTTCTCAAGTTTCGCCAATTCCAGTCATCAAAATCATGCCCAGTATTTTTTTACCTGCACCTTCCCTCAGCAGGGAAGAACTACATTTACCTAAAGATAAATTTATTTTTCTGTTTGTCTTCGACTTTTGCAGCCGCATCGAACGCAAAAATCCTTTGGCAGTCATCCAAGCATTTAAAACAGCTTTTGGTGAAGATGACCGCGTATTATTGCTGATCAAATCTTCCAACTCCGACAAAAATCTCAAAGATTTAGAATTGTTGAATCTTGCCATAGATGATTCTGCAAATATCAGACATCAAGACGGGTATTTATCCAAAGATGAAATCAACGGTTTGCTTTACAGTTGCGATTGTTACGTGTCGCTGCACCGCTGCGAAGGATTCGGCTTGACAATGGCTGAAGCGATGTTTTACGGCAAGCCTGTAATTGCCACCGGTTATTCATCAAATACAGAATTTATGAATGTCGGTAATAGCTTTTTAGTGAAGTATAAGTTAGTCCCAATCGAGGAAGATTGCGGGCCTTATAAAAAAGGCAATGTTTGGGCCGAACCGGATGTCGGACACGCTGCTGATTTAATGGGCTATGTTTTTAATAATTACCAAGAATCTCAAAAAATTGGAGTGGTAGCTGCTGCGGAAATTCAGACTTTACTCAACCCGCAAGTTACAGGGAGTAAAATTAGAAAACGTCTCGAATATATTGCCGAGATTACCGATAATTTTCAAAATTTGCCTCTGTCACGAATGGTCAAAGCAGAGCCTGCAAAAATTTGGGCCCAATTCAATCAAAATTCCTTGTCATTGCGAGGAACGAAGCAATCTCATCCCCAAGCTGAATTCCCAGAGTCAAACCAACAAACTCAATCAAAAAACGAACTGCGAAGCTGGCAGCCTTTGGTGAGTATTTGCATTCCGACGTACAACGGAGAGGCATTTATTGAGGAAACAATCAAAAGCGCGATCGCCCAAACTTACCGCAACATAGAACTAATTGTATCCGACGACGGCTCCACAGACCGCACAATTGCGATCGCCCAATCCTTCCAATCGCAAACATCCGCCGACTTCCGCATCATCCTGCACCGCAACTACGGCTTATCGCAAAACTGGAACTTCTGCATCCAGCAAGCCAAAGGTGAATACATCAAATTTCTGTTTCAAGACGACTTGCTGGCACCAGAATGTATCGCCAAAATGGTCGCCACCGCCCAACAAAACCCAGACATAGGTATGGTTTTCTCCCCGCGCGGCATCACCATCGCTGAAGATGAATCTCACCCAATTTTGCGGAAAGCTTCCCAATCAATCAAAGATTTGCACAAAAGTTGGTCGAATTTAAAATCTATTCAGCCCGGAAAAGACTTGCTAGCAGATGCTAACTGCTTGAACAACCCCATCAACAAAATTGGCGAACCGAGTACCGTATTAATTGCCGCCCGAGTTTTTGGCGAAATAGGATTGTTTGATTCAGGATTGTCTCAGTATGTAGACTTAGATATGTGGTGGCGGATCATGGGAAACTATCACGTCGGGTTTGTAGACGAAAAACTTTCGTCACTGCGGATTCATCCCGAACAACAAACCTGGAAAAACTTCGCTGCTGGGGAAAATCATAAAGATGTCGTCAGATTTTACAAGAAACTCCTAAATAGTCCTGATTACAGTTTCCTAAATCAACAAATTAAACAGACAATCCGGCAAAAGTTGGTATCTAGAACCCAGCCTAATATATCTGACTTGTCAGCACTGGTTGAAAAATACAAAAAATTGCCATCAAACCAGTCTATTCTGGCAAAAATGCGCCAATACCGCCAACAGCTAGCTGAGTATTGGCTGAATTTGACCGCCGAAACATTAGAAACTGCTTACTCGCAAGCAGCAGGGAAAGCTCATAAATTGCTCCTAGATAGCAGCCTCAAATATGAAAGTTTAACGGAGTCGGAACAAAGTTTTGTCCAGCAGTTATCTTCTAAACTTGCTGAAGCAGGGGAAGTTGCTGATAAGATTCAATATTCTCTGGCAGCGATGCTGTACTGCGATGCTTATCAGTTGCCGCTAGAGTATAAAAATGCAGCAATTCCCCAGTGGTTTTTTGACGATTTTTTGAATTTCCTATTTCAGTCTCCGGCTTGCTTTCAACAAACGGGAGAGGTTGAAAGATATTCTCAATATTTCCAGCAGCTAATCGAGTACGTGTCTGCTAATATCGCCAGTTTTCCAGATTCGGAAGTTTGGCGTTATTTGGCGGCTTTTGTGGCACAAAGTGTTAGCTTCAAAGCTTTGTATTTAAGTGAGAAAAATCTGGTCAATGTCTTGAGCCAGCGAGCTGATATTCTGGAATTTCACTTCAAAAATATTGGCTCTAAAATAGACTGGAATTTTGCTGATAGATCACCTCGACGAACTAAAGTTAGAGTCGGCTTTTTGCTCTACAAAATTAGTGCTGAATTTGAGACTTTTGCTGCTCTTTCAGGTTTTGAATATTTAGACAGAGACAAATTTGAAGTTATCGTGTATCATTTCCAGGTACAAGATGAGAAACTGGCGCAATATTGCGGAAGTTGTGCTGACAAGTTGGTGCAACTTTCGGAAGATTTGCCACAGCAAGTGCAGGAAATTCGATCGCACGATTTAGATATTCTGCTAATTAGCACCAATATCGCCGACACTTCCGGGCCCAGCGCGCTGCTGTGCTTGCACCGACTGGCGCGGGTGCAAATTGCTACCGCTGCATCCACTCCCGCCACTACCGCAGCCCGCAATATCGATTGTTTGATTGTCGGAGATTTGACTTTGCCGGCAGATGCACCAGAGTATCGCGAAAAATTAATTACTTTAGAAGGGTCGGGAGTTTGTTTCAGCTATCCTGTAGAGTTAGCCCCTGCCACCGTTGAACCGACTCGCAGCAGTTGGGGAGCCACCGATGAATCTGTAGTGTTCATGTCCTGTGCTCGGGCTCGGACAATTATCCCAGAATTGCGAGAAACTTGGGCAAAAATTATTGCGGGTGTACCGAATTCTATTTTAGTTTTGTATCCCTTTCGATCGCGCACCGAAAACTATCCGACGGTGCCTTTTTACCACCAAATTCGATCGACTTTCGGGGAATTTGGAATTGACAAAAAGCGGGTAGTTGTGATACGAGCGCTATCAAATCGTGCAGATTGCATAAAATGTCTGGAATTGGCTGATATATATTTAGACTCCTATCCATACAGCGATGCCGGCCCCTTTGCTGAACCGCTGTTGGCCGGGTTGCCTGTAGTGGCAAGAAAAGGGCAAAAAACTCGATCGGGACAATTTGCAGCAGTCCTCGAAGAACTACAACTTCCGGAACTGGTAGCACATAGCGAGAACTCTTATATAGAACTGAGTACAGCACTGGGAACAAACCCAGAACTGCGCCGGCGCTATCGGGATCGAATCCAGCAAACAATGGCGGCAAATCCCAAAATTCTCGACAGTCGCGCTTACTCCCATCAAATAGGCAAACTATTTGAAAGGAACCCCGTCTGGATGCAAAGCGTCAAGAAATAGACAGCTATAGCGCTAGGTTTCTTAACGCTCTGCTATCATCGGGAGATTGAGGGGTTAGTGGTTGTCGCTCTTTTCCTGCCACAGCTAAATTAAAAGGGGAAGCGCAAGTCAGTTGGAGATTAAAAAATGACAGGACTTTTTCAAATAGGCGATAAATTACTGCAAGCTCAGGATATGCCATCGCTCCTGAAGCGTTACCAGTTGATGCCCCAATTCTTGCGGGGTGTAATCATCGACCAAGCGATCGCATCCTTTAGTTGCAGCGACGAAGAACGCAAATCCGCCGTCGAGAACTTTCTGGTACAGCACCAACTGACAGCCCCCGACGCCAGAGAAGCTTGGCTGCGGAGTCAAAATATGACAGAAGAAGAACTTCAAGAGATGGCCGTCAGGCCCTTGCTGATCGAAAAATTTAAGCAAGAGACTTGGAGACCTAAAGTAGATAATTATTTTTTAACCCGCAAAGCCAGTCTAGACCACGTAGTCTATTCCCTGGTACGCACCAAAAATCCAGCACTGGCAAACGAACTTTACTTCCGCATCCTCGAAGGGGAACAAACCTTTGCTGAAGTAGCTCGCGACTTCTCGGAAGGCCCAGAGTCAAAGTCGGGCGGCCTGTTGGGCCCAGTACCCCTCAGTCAGCCTCACCCGGCAATTAGTAAACTTTTATCAGTCAGCCAGCCAAATCAACTTTGGACGCCCCGTCCTCTGGCAGAATGGATGGTAATTATTCGACTAGAAAAGTTCATGCCGGCCCAGCTCGACGAATCGATGCGGCTGCACCTGATTAACGAACTCTTTGAAAGCTGGCTCGCCGAACAAATATCGCAAATAGGCCCGCTACAGCCCCTCTCTTCGGTGTCTTCAATATCATGACTTCTTCCGCTGTTTCCCTCTCCCAAATTCAGGATTTCTTAGCTCAAACACCTCCCTTTGACCGACTGTCAGAGACGGATCTAACGGCCTTGGTGGCTAAATGCCAGCTCCTTGGCTACCGGACGGGGCAACCCCTGTTTGAACGCGAAAAAATGCCGACTCAGGTGGCAATTATCTATCAAGGTCAGGCCCGGCTGCTGGGCTTTGACCAGCGATCGCAACGCCACGTCAGTTTGCGGTTGGTGCAGTCGCAGGAAATTCTCGGCTGGGCGGGTTTGCTCAGGGGAGTTCCCTGCGAAACTGCGATCGCCTCTACAGATGTAATCGCGATCGTCCTACCTGCTGAAGATTTCCTGAGTGTACTGGAAAAACAGCCGACATTTGGAGAAGCTTTTCACGCTCACTCTTCCTTGAGCGAAGTGTTTGAACTGTTGAGCCTGGAATTGCAGCGCCAAGCCGACGGCACTTCGGATCTCAAGGAACTAACTCGGCAAGCTTGGGAAGACGCGACAGTTGTCAACGTCCCAAAGGGTAACAAAAAAACTCAAGACCTCGCTAACGAACTAGATGCCGATCGAATTTGGCTAGTCAGCAGCGGCGTCTTGGGCGAGTTTCCCACCGGCAGCCGCTTCTCTGTTGAAAAGGCAGCCAAATCCTTAAAAGTAGAAGGCAGCGCCGGTGCCCGCTTGGTAGGCTTCCGGCAACCCTCAGCATCACCATCAGAGCTAGAAGATCCCTTAACTGGCGAGACAGACACAGGAACAGGAGGCTTAGGGAAAAAGCGAGGCATCATTTTTGATGATGTACCCATCGCCCCACCTCGTCCCCCAGAATCCAAAATCGACGCACCAAAGGATGCGGGGAAATATCCAGTTTTCCCCGCCAAAGGGCAAATAGATGCCCCGCTAGCTTGCTTCCAAATGTTGAGCAAGTATTTTGGTATCAAATTTCGTCGGGATATCATCCGCAAAGTTCTAGAAAATCAGTTAAAAACCGCTGGTGTTATCAATCTGCAAGCCTGTGGGGCGATCGCCCAAAGCATCGGCCTGACCCCTCAATTGGCGCAAGTGCCAGCAGATGCGATCAACCGGATCAAAGCTCCGGTCATGATTAAATTCCTAGATAGCTTTGCCATTGTTTACAGCATCACCGAGCAAGAATTGGTACTAGCCAGCCCAGAAAAGGGGCTGATGCGGATGCGGGTACCTCAGTTTAGAGAAGACTGGGGAGAACAGGGAGAAGTCCTGCTGCTGCAAGAGCCGCAAGTCGAACAAAAAGAGCAGTTCAGCTTCTGGTGGTTTGTGCCGGCGCTGATGGAACACAAAACAGTATTTATTGAGGTATTGCTCGCCTCGTTTTTTGTGCAACTATTTGGTCTTGCCAACCCTTTAATCAGCCAAGTAATTATTGATAAAGTATTAGGTCAGCGCAGCATCGACACCTTGGATATTTTGGGTGCGTTTCTGTTAGGTGTTGCCCTATTTGAAGGACTCCTCAACGGTTTGCGTACCTTCTTATTTGTAGATACTTCCAACCGCATTGATGTCAAATTGAGTGCGGAGGTAATCGACCACTTGCTCAGGCTGCCCCAGAGTTATTTTGACAACCGGCGCGTCGGAGATCTGGTCTACAAATTCAGCATGATGGGCCAGATTCGGGAATTCATGACAGGTACCGCTCTGACTGTGGTTCTCGATGCAGTATTTTCGGTGGTTTACGTCGCCGTGATGCTTTCCTACAGTGTGAAGCTAACCTTCGTATCTTTGGCAGTTGTCCCGGTACTAGCGCTGATGATTGTTCTGATCAATCCGCTGGTGCTGCGCCTGATCAAACAAAGAAATATGCGTTTTGCTGACTCTCAATCCTATCTAGTGGAAGTAGTCAGCGGAATTCAAACTGTTAAGGCTCAAAATATTGAATTGAAATCCCGCTGGGAGTGGTCTAGCCGTTACGCAAAATATATTACAGCCAGTTTTAAAACAATTCTGACCGGGACTACGGCAGGTACGATTAGTGGTTTTTTAAACCAAGTGGGTAACTTGGCTCAGTTGTGGGTGGGAGCTTATTTGGTACTGAGCAATGACATTACTTTGGGTCAGTTGATTGCTTTCCGAATTATTTCCGGTAACGTGACTGGTTCGCTCCTCAGGTTTGTGAGCGTGTGGCAGAGTTTCCAAGAGGTCTCGATGTCGATCGATATGCTCAAGGATATCATCGACAAACCCACGGAAACCAGCGAGGAAGACCGGAGCAATATCCCGCTGCCGGCAATTCAAGGGCAGGTTACCTATGAAGAGGTTTCCTTCCGATTCCTAGAGAGCGGCGCGCTGCAATTGGCGAATGTGAACTTGGAATTTCCCCAGGGCAGTTTTGTGGGAATTGTGGGGGGAAGCGGTTCCGGTAAGAGTACGGCGATGAAGCTGTTGCAGCGTCTTTATGCCCCGCTTTCGGGCCGGATTTTTATTGACGGCTATGACATTGCCAAGGTGGAATTATATTCGCTCCGCAGTCAGCTTGGCGTGGTACTGCAAGATACTTTGCTGTTTAACTGTACTGTCCAAGAAAATATTGCTTTGAGCAATCCCGATGCGAGTACGGATGAGATTGTACGAGCTGCGAAATTAGCTGTAGCTCACGATTTTATCATGGGCTTGCCCGCTGGTTACAATACGGTGGTGGGAGAACGTGGTGCGTCGCTTTCTGGGGGTCAACGGCAGCGTTTGGCGATCGCCCGGACGATTTTGCAAAACCCGAAACTGCTGATTTTGGACGAAGCTACAAGCGCCTTGGACTACCATTCCGAACGCCAAGTTTGCAACAACTTAGCAGAATCTTTCGCCGGCCGCACGGTGTTTTTCATTACTCACCGCCTGACTACAATCCAAAACGCCGACATAATAATTATGATGGATCAAGGTTCTGTAGTCGAGCGCGGAACTCATAAAGAATTAATGGCTCTGAAAGGGCGTTACTACTGCCTATTCCAACAACAAGAGTCATCGAACACATAATCATGGGGAATGGGGAATAGGTAATAGGTAATAGGTAATGGGTAATAGGTAATAGAGGGTTGGGATATGAGTAGACCGGATTTTGAAGATTTGGATGTTTACAAGTTGGCTGAAAAACTAGCAAATCAGGTTTGGTTTATTGTCAAAGAGTGGGACTTTTTTACGAAAGATACTATGGGGAAACAACTTGTACGTGCAGCCGATAGTGTTTGTGCTAATATTGCAGAAGGACGGGGCAGGTATAATTATCAAGACAATCGGCGTTTTGTGAAGATTGCCAGAGGCTCTTTGTATGAAACAATCAGTTTGTTGAGACTGGCATATGCTAGAAAATTGTTGGGAATAGAACAGGTAAATAAATTCCAACCAATAATTGATGACTTGTCGCCAAAGCTAAATGCTTATCTAAACTCAATAGGTGGTAAGCAAGAAAAAATGATTGATAAAATATCTGATATCGATCGTAAATAAAAAAAACTCCCAATTCCCATTACCAATTCCCAATTGCCAATTCCCAATTCCCAATTCCCAATTCCCAATTCCCAATTCCCAATTCCCAATTCCCAATTCCCAATTCCCAATTGCCAATTCCCAATTCCCAATTCCCAATTCCCAATTGCCAATTCCCAATTCCCAATTCCCAATTGCCAATTCCCAATTCCCAATTCCCAATTCCCAATTCCCAATTCCCAATTGCCAATTCCCAATTCCCAATTCCCAATTCCCAATTCCCAATTCCCAATTCCCAATTCCCAATTCCCAATTCCCATTACCAATTCCCAATTCCCAATTCCCAATTCCCAATTCCCAATTCCCAATTCCCAATTCCCAATTCCCAATTCCCCATTACCCATTACCCAAATAACATATGGCTATGAAATCGGTAATCCTTTCTGAACAAGCAGTCATTCTGGAAAAACCAGCGATTTGGTCGCGCTTGTTTTTGTGGACGATCATGCTGATGACCACTTCTGCCGTAGTTTGGGCTTATTTTGCTAGCGTAGAGCAAGCTGTCCCCGCTGTCGGCCAATTGGAACTCAAAGATGGTGCTAGAGACATCCAAGCGCCTGCTACGGGCGCTGTGGTGAGGCTGCACGTCGAAAATGGCGATCGGGTAGAAAAAAACCAGCCCCTGCTCACTTTCAACCCCCTTGCACCCAGTGCTGATTTAACATCGATTAAGAAAACTAAAGAAGCGCTGGAAAAGGAAAATAAATTTTACGAAGATGTCGTCAGCGGCAAAGTTCAAGGCCCTATTCCTTCCAACCTAGAATCCACAATCAAAGACAGACAGAGCCTTGCTGCACAAAATCAAGTGCTGCAAGCTTTGATTGACGAGCTGTACCTTAACCGGGGAGCCAGCGGAAATTTTGATGCCACCCAGCAAGGACTGTATGTTAATTATCGATCGGAATTTCTGTCTCGGGTAGCCGCCGCCCAAGGGCAAGTTCAGGAGTTGGACAAACAACTCAAGCAAGCTGAAAATGCTGAGAAAGCCGCCGGCGATCAAATGACGGTAGCGCAGCAACAATTGGGTTTTGCTCAGAACCAATTAAATTACTCTCAGCAGCAGTTAGCTTCTTCCCAAGAGCAAGTCAAATCAGCTCTGGCTCAGAAAGATTTGGCTGACGAACAGTTAGCCAAATCCCAACAAGTATTGAAGTCCAATCAAGGCATTTTGGGCAGACTAGGCCCGCTGGTAGAGCAAGGAGCGATCGCTGAACTGCAAAGAGAAAAACAGGAACAAGATGTTTTCAGAGGCCAAAGCGACGTTCTGAAACAGCAAGATCAAATCAAACAGCGCGAAGGCGAAATCAACGCCCGCAAAGGCGAAATCAACACCCGCCGAGGTGAGATAAATACACGCCGAGGCGAAATTAATGCGCGTCAAGGTGACATCCAAAAAATTACCGCTGAAGTACAGCGCCAGCAAGGAGAGCAAGCGCGCATTCAGGAGTCGATCGCCCGCGCCCAAGAACAGTTGAAAAACACCAAGGATGCCTGGGCCAAAGAACTTTACAGCAAAATTGCTGAAAACCAGAAACAAATTGCCAGCAGCGATTCTCAACTCAGCCGTTTTAAAGTAGAAAACCTGAAAAAGCTGTCCGAAGTAAATGCTCAGCTAGAAAAAGCCCAGCAAGTCCGCGATACTCAAATTATGAAGGCTCCCGTATCCGGCGTTATCTTCGATTTGAAACCTTCTAAGAAGGAGAATGCGAAGTTGGATCTAGCTAAAGATCCGATATGCCAATCCATTATTAACTCAGTGGTGAAGCCGGGAGAACCGCGCCCCAAACGCTGCGAAGAAGCTTATTACGAAGCGCAGCAAACAGAGAAGCTGCTCAAGGTTTTGGATGATGAAAACGGCTTGCAAGCAGTTGTTTACCTGGAAAATAGCAACGTAGCTCTTGTTTTGGATGGTATGAAAAACAAGCGAGAAAAATTAGAAAAATATCACGGCAAACAATTAGATGGAGAAAAGATTGACTGCGAAAAAGGTAAAAGCTGCCTGTGTCCTGAGAAGGAAGTTAATAGAGAGAAATTGGGTTTGACAAAATACCAATGCGTACCTGTGGATATAAATGTTGAAGCTTTCCCTGCGCTGGAGTTTGGTACTGCTGAGGGTGAAGTGAAAGAGATTAGCAGCGATGCTGAACCTCCTACTGAACTCCGGAAATACTACGCTTTCAAAACCAAAATTAAGCTGAAGACTCAAAAGTTTATTTTGAACAAGGGCAAGCCAAATGAACAGGAAGTTAACTTGCAGTCGGGAATGGCGGTAAGTTCTAATATCAATATCGGCAAGCGAACTGTTTTGCAGATGTTTATCAACCGATTTACTGGCAAACTGGATACATTCAAGACTGTTAAGTAATTCGGTTAACAGAATTGAATAGGACTAAAGTCCTCACTACAAACTTGATGACTGGTTTGTAGTGAGGACTTTAGTCCTAATTAGCCCGGTTCGTAGTGAGGACTTTAATCCTAATTCCCCCAAATTATGAGGACTTGCATTCCTCACTACAAACATGATGAGAATGATTTAACGATATTAATATAAAATAGTGATGGCAATTGGTGCGATCGCACATTCATGAAAAAAAGTATTTTATTTACGCTATATCTGATTCCTGTTGTCCTTTTAATCGGGTTTGTAGCCACTTTTAGCGTTAACGTACCCATTGATGACGAGTGGAGGTTGGCTAGCCTGTTTGAGAAAATAGCTCAGGGAAGTGTAACGTTTAACGATTTTTGGGCTTTGCACAGCAACCACCGCATAGTCTTTCCGAAATTAATTATCGCTGTGCTGGTTTTTGCTTCCAGATGGAATATTAATTATCAGTTGTGTCTCAGCATCGGTTTGGCTGGGATAACTTTTATGACTAT
Source organism: Microcoleus sp. PH2017_05_CCC_O_A (assembly GCF_020738785.1). NCBI lineage: Bacteria > Bacillati > Cyanobacteriota > Cyanophyceae > Oscillatoriales > Microcoleaceae > Microcoleus > Microcoleus sp. PH2017_05_CCC_O_A. Next base: position 79,212 of record NZ_JAEQCB010000018.1, read on the forward strand.
GTACAAGTTATCCTCGATGCAGGTTAAGAATGTTGGGGATAATTTGTGGCATTTAGCTAATATTTTAACTTGTATTTTACTTTTCTCCCTGGTTCAACATGAAAACTGGCTTTGGGGATTTCAATTAGCTTGGTTTTTTGTAAATCTGTGTTTTATAGCTGCGGTTTATGCGCTGGTTTCAACTCACAAATTATTGCCTAATATTAGAATTTCTATTGCTGCTATATTCTGTTTTATTGCTAGTTTTTCTCTGGCTCAAGGTTTGCTATCTTGGTTTGTGGCGGTTCCGGCTGTGGTGGCTTTGGAGGGAAATCGAGTACAGAAAAAAAGAAGATTAATTGTATGGATATTGCTGTTTGCAGCAACTTGTGCTATTTACTCAATTGATTATCATCCTAGCCGTAAAACAAGTATTATTGCATTGTTGAATAAGCCGCTGGTGGTAATTGATTATTTTTTGAGTTTATTGGGTTCGCCAATTGTTAGATCACCTGGACTTTCTGCATTTGTAGGATTGGTAATATTTACAACTTTTGGATTTTTTGTATGGCATTTTGGGAAGAAGATTCTATTAACTAATTTGGGATTGGGTGGGGACGGGCAAGATGCCCATCCCACAATTGATTTGGGATTGCTACATCAGGCTTTACCTTGGCTGTCAATAGGTTTGTTTTCGGTTTTGTCGGCTTTGTTTATTACGGCTGGTAGGGCTAATTTTGGGGCAATTCAGGCGATCGAATCTTCTAGATATACGACTAATTCGATTTTGCTGTTAATTGCTTTGGTTCAGCTAGGACAATTGTTTATTCGAGAAACAAAAGCTCTGTTGAAATTCAACTATAAATTGATTTTTAGAGGAGTTTCAGGGCTATTAATTGGTATAATTATTGTTAATTCTCAGCAGGCGATCGTCCAAACTAGCTCTGCACTTATTTACAAACAAGGCGCTCAAGATTGTTTGCAGTTAATTAACTATCTCGAACCGTCGAAGTTTTTCAACAATTCGCCCGAAAGCTGTTTGAGAGTGTTGAGTAAAAAAACTTGGCTGGTGAGAGAAGGCGCTGCAATTATCGATAAATTTGGTTGGAGAAAGTTCGCCAAAAATGTAGATTTTATTCCTAATACCAAGAAAGTTTACGGCTATTTAGACCAACCTCCAACGGGCGATAAATTATTGAAAGCTGCTGGTTGGGTGGTTTTGCCAGAAAATAGGAAACAGCCGAATATTGTACTGCTATCTGTCGGCGATAAAAAATCTTTTTTTGCTAACGCTTATGTAAATTTGGACAGTCCCGATATTGCTAAGACTTTGAAATCACAGTTGTACAATAATGCGAGGTGGGCGGTTGATGTGTCTGGTGGCGATTTAGCGATCGCCCAAACCGATATCAAAGCTTGGGTGTATAATCCTGTGGACAACCAATTTGTCCAGTTGCGCGGAGGATGAGGAGTGAAAATTTCGGTGATTATACCAGCCCACAACGAAGAGGGCTGTTTGGATGGTACTGTGCGGGCTTTAGCCCAGACGCTCGATTTAGAAGGGATTCCGCACGAAATTTTGATTGTGAATGACAATAGTACGGATAAAACCGTTGACATTTGCCAGGAATTGTCAGAGACTTTCCCCACAGTTAGATACATCAACAATCAACCTCCCAACGGTTTTGGATTTGCCGTGCGTCGGGGTTTGGCGGAATTTGAAGGCGATGCTGTGGCGATTGTGATGGCAGATGCTTCCGACGATCCCGTAGATTTGGTAGCAGGATATCGCCAATTGCAAGCAGGATATGATTGCGTTTTCGGTTCCAGATTTATCAAAGGCGGGTTTGTCGTTGATTATCCAATTCACAAACTAGGAATTAATCGCTTAGCAAACTGGTTTGTCAAAAGTATTTTCGGCTTGCGTTACAACGATGTCACGAATGCTTTTAAACTATATCGCAGAGAAGTGATTGAAGGTATACAACCGATTTTGAGCCATCACTTTAATTTGACTGTCGAACTTCCCCTAAAAGCAATTGTCCGGGGTTTTTCCTATACGGTGATTCCTCTGAGATGGTACAATCGGACTGCTGGTATTTCTAAGTTGAACGCGGCGACTACCACCGAACTAGAAAGATGAATGAGTTGAAATTAGATTTGTTGCCTAAGTCAAGGAGTGAAGTCTTGACTGCGAAGGAATGATGACTAATGATTTTGGTACCGCAGCTATTGATACTTTGATGCTGATACTACTGCGTACCAAAATCGGGACTGCAACTTAGGTAACGGGCGGAACCTGCGAAATGGTTACGAAAAAATGGTCAAATCGCTCAAAAGTGCGATCGCGCGGTAAAATTTAACTTAGGAGGCTATGGGGAAATTTGGTTGAAAAGATATACTAAATTGAGAGGATTAAGTCATGGTTTTAAATGGCAAGATTGATGCCAGATGCCAGTCAACTTGAAAGTGATGAGCCAGAAATGGAAAGTTCCCTACATTATATTCAATTAGCATTATTAGTTGCCTGTTTGGAATGGCAATGGCGCGATCGCAATGACTTTTTTGTTGGAGCAAATCTGACGGTTTACTACAGCCAGCAACAATTGAAAAATCGGGATTTTCGCGGCCCTGATTTTTTTCTGATCGCCGATACCGAAAAACGTCCGCGTCGTTCCTGGGTAGTTTGGGAAGAAGAGGGGAGATATCCCGATCTAATTATAGAATTGCTATCTAGTTCTACCGCCAGAGTCGATCGCAACGAAAAAAAGATATTATATCAAAATCGGTTTAGAACGCCCGAATACTTTTGGTTCGATCCTGAAGATTTGGAATTTGCTGGTTTTCGTTTAATTGGTCAAGAATATCAAGCTATTCTTGCCAATGAATTTGGTAGATTGTGGAGTGAGGTACTAGAATTATATCTGGGAATTCACGATGGGAAATTGCGTTATTTTACCCCAGATGGTGAGTTAGTTGCTACGCCAGAGGAAGCTGCACTGCAAGCCCAAGAGCGAGTCGAACGTTTAGCAAATCAGTTGCGGGCTTTGGGCATTGAACCAGAATAGCTGTCAAAATTAATTGACAGATGATTAAGTTTTAATGCGAGACATATAGCCTTTCTCAGATAGGTGAGGTACGTTGTTGGGCTTCAGCCCTCTTATATTTATTATATAGTAAGCGAGGTCGCATCAAAAACTCCATTTACAGTCATACCTCATCTTTTTGATAAAGGCTATACCTCAACACAATTTAACAGCAGTAATTAATCCTCTAAGAAAGTTGAGTCAATGCCTGAGAGAATTTTAATTGTGGGCGGTGCGGGTTTTATCGGCAGTTGTTTGGCAATTGGCCTGAAGAAACTTCACCCGGAATGGCAAATAATTTGTTTGGATAACCTGCGCCGCCGGGGTTCGGAATTGAATTTGCCTAGGCTTAAAAGTTGCGGGATTCAGTTTGTTTACGGGGATATTCGCACGGCGGCTGATTTAGATCCAGTGGCACTCAATGCTGATTGTATTATAGATTGCGCTGCGGAGCCTTCTGTGCTGGCGGGTTTTAGTTCGCCTCAGTACGTTTTGCAGACGAATTTGCTGGGTACTGTGAATGTTTTGGAATTGGCGAGACAGACTGGTGCGAGTTTGCTGTTTTTGTCTACGAGTCGGGTTTATCCGATCGCCTCTGTCAAGTCTATCAAGTTATTGGAGTTGGATGATAGATTTGCGATCGCCCCAGAGCAAACATTACCCGGTATATCGGAGTTAGGCATATCAGAAGATTTCCCACTAAAAGGACACCGCTCGCTTTACGGAGCAACTAAATTAGCGTCGGAATTGCTGATTGAGGAGTACAGGGAAGCATACAACGTGCAGGCAATTATCAACCGCTGCGGGTTAATTACCGGTGCTTGGCAAATGGGGAAAGTAGATCAGGGAGTTTGCGGTTTGTGGGTGGCGGCTCACTATTTTCAAAGGTCGCTTAATTATATCGGTTTTGGCGGCAGTGGTAAACAAGTTAGGGATTTGCTGCACGTTGAAGATTTGCTGAGATTAGTCAATTATCAGTTGGAACATTTTGCGGAATTTGACGGCGAAGTGTTTAATGTTGGTGGTGGTTTGAGCAACAGTCTGTCTTTAGTTGAAACAACTGATTTGTGCCAAAAAATTACGGGAAAGTCTATTACAATTAATCCGGTTTTGGAGGAACGGGCGGGGGATATTCCGATTTTTATTACCGATTCTTCTAGGGTTATCGATCGCACGGGATGGCAACCTGCGATCGGCCCGGAAGCTGCTTTGCAAGATATTTATGATTGGATTGCAGCTAATGAGGTTGTTTTGAGTTCGATATTGTAGGTAGTTTTTAATGGCGGATTCCTAATAGTAAGGTGCGTCGCTACGAGAATTTTCGCCACTATTTGAGTGACTGCAAGCGACGCACCCTACCGCGAAATTTCATCCCCGTCTAAAATTCCCACCATTACTTTAAATAAATCGTCTAAATCGTCAGGTACTCTAAACAAATGAGTGTCTTGGAAAATAGTTTGCTGATTTCGATCTAACTTGCCAAATCGCCAGACATCTCCCATTGTCACAGCACCGTAAAATATATTTTGGTCTTCCACGTGCGACATAGCAATTAATTGTACAGCTAGTTGAGTAAATCCTCTAGTCATATCGTCGTTTTTTGCTTCAATAACTAGCAACTCTTGATTTGACTTCACGAGATAATCTAAATTTCCCTTTAACCAGCTATTAACGTTGAGAGTATACTCAAATCGCAGTTGACATTGACAGTATCGGATCAGATCCAGAAGTACAGGGGATACTAAGGATTCTCTTCTAGCTATTTCGCTGCTGAGACTGACTAAGGGAAGGATATCTTCTATTTTATCTCTCAGCTCTATCAGTCTATCTAACTGTCTAGTTGTTTTCGGTAAAGATAACCTTCCTTTGCTTAGTGAGTAATCAAATTCTGCTAAAATTTGATCGGTTTCATAAGGTAAGTCAAAGTATGAACGAAAGGTATATTCTCGACCTTCCTGTAAGATTTTTTGCTTGGTCATAGTGTTTTCAATCACAATCTGTTTATTTGTACATTATATATCAATTTTTCTAAGCCGGTCGAATGAGTAATTTCCTGTCCTTAACAAAATTCATCATTTATCCCCAAACTTCTGTCAAATCCAAGACAAAACCAGGCAACACATCTTCGCCGGACAAAGTTGCAGGATTTTCCAGCAATTCTAATTCTTGGTTCTGTCTGTAAATCTCCACTTTTCTGTTTTTTCTATCTATCAACCAACCCAACCGCACCTGGTTTTCCATGTATTCTTGCATTTTATCTTGCAGCGGTTTGATTCTGTCAGTTTTAGAACGGAGTTCCACCACAAAATCTGGGCTTAACGGAATAAAACCTTCTTTTTGTTCTGGGGTTAGTGCATCCCACCTTTCTTGACGCACCCAAGCTGCATCAGGAGAGCGATCGGCCCCATTTGGCAGGTGAAAACCAGTAGAAGAATTAAATGCTTTACCGAGTCTAGTACGCCGATTCCACAGCCAGATTTGCCCTTCTATATCCAGATTTCGATATCCTGTTTCGCCTCCGGTTGGTGGGTTCACGATTAATTCTCCTGTTGCTGTGCGTTCTAATTGTAACTCTCGGTTGGCGATCGCTAATTCTACAAACTGTTCGCGGGTAACGGTGAGCGTTAGTGCAGGCGGAATATTGAGTGCAATATCAGCCGATGAGTTGGTTTCTACCATCATTTTTTCCTAAAATTGATGCTGTTTTAGCAAATTAATCCTCATCTCAGAAAGCCCAAAACATAGGACAATTTGCAATTTTTATTATAGCAATTCAAAGTTCGTAGGTGACAGCCATCGCTCCAATCGGCGATCGCCATCACCATCAATTTCTACTCAGCAAAATAGCGGGTCAAAATCCGCATGATCTCACCGCTAATCGGCGATGGGAGAGGCGGACTCCACTCATCAATCTTGGCAAAACCCAAGATTTGCAGGATATCTACGATCCAGTTAACGCCCTTGGGAGTGCCGCACAGCAGCAAGCGGACGGGTTTTTTGTCGGCGGGCGCGTTGGGAATTTCTTCGCGCAGTAGTTCGGGAACGGACTTTGGTGTTGATATCATAGAGTTATCTCCTAATAGGGTTATCTCCTGAATGTGGGAGTCCAAACCCCTGCCGCGTCTCGATTGCAGTCTGAAGCGGTGGGGGTTTGGTCTTGGGTGTACGCTTGTAATAAGCTAACATAGCTTGTAAACCTATGTCAAGAGGTAACGTGCAAAACTAGAATGTTAAAGAAAGCAGTGATGAGAAAAAGACGATCGTGCCACCGAAGAACCTCAGACGAGTAACCACTTACGTCCCTCCTGAAATAGCCAAAGCATTAGAGGAATGGGCCGAGAAAGACGAGCGATCCGTATCTTGGCTGGCTGGAAAGCTGATTGAAAAAAGTGTTAAAGAGTATCAAAGTCAAGAACAGCAACAAGCCTCTACACCGGAGGTGAAAGAATGAATCCAACAGCTATTAACGCTCTGTGAGTTGGTTAAAGATTGGATCGAAGTTAAAATGTGAGTCAATTTAAAAGAGAAAAACCTAATGGGCGGGAAGCGTAAGCTTGAGTTGATAGCTGTGTATGTAACCAAGGAAAAAAAGGAGGCTCTTGAGGAATGGGCTACTTCTGAAGAACGTTCTGTTTCATGGATTGTTAGCAAGGCGATCGACAAAGCACTGGAAGACCGTCAACAGCAGCAAACTGAGGCAAAACAGGATACACAGCAGTGAAAGTCGATCGCACTTCACTGAAAATTTCATTGCTACTCATTAAAACAATTAGGCTTGTCAACCATGCACACCATTGGTGCTTTTGCGATTATTGACAGCGGCGGCAAGGTACTGCTGTGCCATCGCACCGATAGGGATGCTTGGAACTTGCCTGGTGGTAGGGTTGAGGCGGCAGAAACTCCGTGGGCTGCGGTTGTCCGTGAGGTGGAAGAGGAGGTTGGTTTGCTGGTCAAGGTTATAGGTGCGATTGGCATTTATGCTATACCAGTGCGATCGGACTTGGTGTTTACATTCCGCTGTGAAGTCGTTGGGGGTAGCCTGCACACGACGGAAGAAGCAGATGACATCAAGTGGTATCTGCCCTCGGAGTTGCCTATCAACACGTTTTCGAGTCATGTCGAACGCATCCATGACGCCTACGCTGGGCGCAGCGCGGTTTTGCTGAAGACGCAGGAGTAATCTTTTGTCAGTGAGTTGGTTAAAGATTGGGTAAAAGCTAAAATGTTAGTATTAGTAGAATCTAGTGAATTTTGGGACTTGCTAAAATGAACACTGTTAAATTATCGATCGATGGCGACCGCCAGACTGTAGTTTTACCGAAAGAATACCAGTTTCAAGATAACGAAGTTTACATCAAAAAGATAGGTAACGTTGTTGTTTTAATTTCCAAAAACAATCCGTGGCAAATCTTGTTTGATAGTTTAAAACTCTTCTCTGAAGATTTCATGGAAACTAGAGAACAACCTGTTTTGGACTAACGTGAGGGAACTGTCACGAATTCCAGGTTTAGTCATAGAAAATTGGATTGGGTAGTTAGTTGAGAAGTGCGTTAGCGAAGCCCTCGCAGACGATCGCGATTCGCTTGAATAGAATTTGCGGAAACTAACGTGAGGATATTGATGTTATTAGAAGACCGGGCGGTTGAAACCGCGTCTATACAGACAAAACCCGCCTCCGCGGGTTGAAGAACGGTTACAATTATGTTATTTTCTTCAGTCCGCGGAGGCGGACTTCGTTTGTGTAGGCGCGGTTTCAACCGCCGTCTTCTTTATTGTCCCACCAATTACCTCGGAATGCCAGCATGATGATACCTCTCGATCCGATTATCAGCGCACTTACCAGCATCGCCAATCCTATAATTAAAGATAAGTTTCAGCGCAGCGAAACAGTCATCAAATTACTCAAAAAATTTAACCTCGACCCCGAACACCCGCTGCCGGATTTTAGCAGCGTTTACGCCTACACTTTGGTAGAATACGGCATCGGCAAACCCAAGCCAATTTTAGAACTATTCCGGGAATCAGAAATTAAACAAGCTTTTCGTCAAGCATTCGATCGCAATTCTCCGGCTATTTTTCTCACACAAGGAGAAGAATTTCTCGATACCTATGCTTTGGGAGATAAAATTAAAGATTTAGGGATTGACATTCGGCGCGAATTTGCTGCTTTTTCCGCAGTTTTTATCGCCGTCACCAAGCGCACCCGCAATCCCAAAGAAGCTTTGACGAATCATCAGATTGATTCAGTACACAAACAAATTGTAGCAGTTCAAGAAAGGATCGATCGACTCCCAACTTTAGAAGGAATTCGCACCGAAATGGCGCGATTGGCTGTTGAAAATACTCCGGCTTTACCAGCAGCAACAGAAACTGCGGCAAAATCCCAAGGATTTGCCTTGGCGCAGCAGATGCGCGGTTGGTTTGAAATATTGGGCTACGATTTTGAGCCGTATCAAGTTTGGGAAGATAACTATTTTGAATGGATTATTCGGATTCCGGTGAGACGAGGCAGGTTCGATCGCATTTTGATTCGCGGCATGGCGGGAGAAGCGGGAATTCAAGATGTCGGGGCGCTGAGACAGTCGGTAGAAAAGCAAAAAACCGATGAAGGTTGGCTGGTGACGGCGCGCCGGATTTCCAAAGCAGCCCGCAAGGAAGTTGACAAACCAGAAAATCGCCATCTCGATTGTTATACTTTTGATGAATTGATTGATGTGGATGCGGATTTTAGCGGCTATATCGACTGGTTGGAAAATGAAGTTAAGCGCAGGCAAATCGATGGCAAATACGTGCCTCTCGGTTGTACGAAAGCTGAGTTCGATGGCGCTAACAAGCGACAAATTGATGCCAGTTATTACGGCGAAGAGGACGGCTGGATTGACGGTTATATCGACGTGTGGATGGACGATCCGACGAAAGAACATATTTCGATTTTGGGCGAATTCGGGACGGGGAAAACTTGGTTTGCTTTTCACTATGCTTGGACGGCTTTGCAGCGCTACCAACTGGCAAAGGAAAGAGGAACTCAACGGCCTCGGTTGCCTTTAATTATCACTTTGCGCGACTATGCAAAAGCTTTGAATGTTGAGAATGTTTTGGCTGGTTTCTTCTTTACTCAGCACAATATCCGCCTCAATAGTGAGGTGTTCGATCAACTGAATCGGACAACAAACAATTAACAACTTCTGGGAACTAGCAAAGGTGATTGTTCCCGGTGCGAAAGTAATCTTAACCTGCCGGACAGAACACTTTCCAGAAGCCAAAGAAGGACGCGCTTTATTGAATGCGGAATTAAAAGCTTCGACTGCCAATCTCAGCGGAGAAACACCGCAGTTTGAAGTATTGGAATTAGCAGCATTCGACGACGAGCAAATTCGTCAAGTATTGTCTCACCAAGCCGATGCCGAAACTGTGGCACAGGTGATAAACAGTCCGCAGTTATTGGATTTGGCGCGCAGGCCGGTGATGGCGGAATTGATATTAGAATCATTGCCGGATATTCAAGCAGGTAAACCCGTGGATATGTCGCGGGTATATTTGTATGCGGTGCGCCGGAAGATGGAACGGGATATCAAGGCAGAAAGGACGTTTACATCGCTGGCAGATAAACTATTTTTCCTGTGCGAACTGTCCTGGGAAATGCTATCAAC
>NZ_JAEQCB010000169.1:0-10608 GCF_020738785.1 Microcoleus sp. PH2017_05_CCC_O_A
CTGTAAGGCTAACACTGCATAATTTCAGCCCAAAAGCGTTTGGCTTCCAAGTTTTCACAACTGATAAAAAAATCCGACCCACATCTGCGGAATGTGGGCAACAAAGTTCATATTTATTCACAATAGTAAAGGATTTAAAAGCTATTTTTGCTGAATATATGAGGTAATTGTAGCATTGATTACATTTTTACGTGATGCCAGCCGAAAGGTCGCACGTTTGGACAATTTACTCAAAAGCTCGATCGCACTTCTTGCACAATGGAACTCAAAAGGTCGATCGCACTTTTCGCACAATGGAACTCAAAAGGTCGATCGCACTTCTTGCACAATGGAACTCAAAAGGTCGATCGCACTTATTACACAATTTACTCAAAAGGTCGATCGCAGATTTAGGCAATTTACTCAAAAGTTAGACAATTTAGTCAAAAGGTCGATCGAAAACAGACAGACAACAACCTCAATAAATACTCTACTACTTCTGAGTTTTCCTGTTTTTGAGCTTGAGGAATATACCTAATCCGGTGAGTGCTAATAGCGTTCCTAATTCAGTCGTAGGTTCGGGAACGGCTTCGGCTGGGAGGGCATCATCGTCAGGGTTTTTAGTTTTGGAGGCTAGGGAGTTGTTATCCTCTGAGGCTAGTTCTGGGTCTTCCAATAAGTCGCCGCTGATGCCAGCTAAATCAAGTTCATTTTCGTTACTGTCGGTTGATGATAATTCTGGGTCTTCGAGCAAGTTGCCACTGATGCTAGCTAAATTGACTTGGTTTTCGTTGTTGTCTGTTGATGATGATTCTGGGTCTTCAAGTAAATCACTGCTGATGCTAGCTAAATTGACTTGGTTTTCGTTGCTGTCCGTTGATGATAGTTCTGAGTCTTCAAGTAAATCACGACTAACGCCAGCTAGGTTTGCATTGTTCAAACTATTGTCCGTTGATGATAATTCTGGGTCTTCAAGTAACTCACTGCTGATATTTGCTAGGTCTGTGGCATCGCTATCAACACCAAAAGTTGCGTAGGTGCGGGCAGCGCGAATTGGCGAACTGGGCCGCCCAAAGGATGAGGGCGATGTAGTAGTTGTTGTTGATGTTGAGACAACGACAGTTGATGATGTTGACCCCAGTGGAGATGTCACCCAAGGTGTAGGAGTTGGCCAGGGTGAGGGAGTCCAAGGTGAGGGAGTTGGCAAAGGTGTCGAGGTTAGTCGAGGTGATGGTGTTGCTGTTGTTGCCCATGGTGCAGGCGTAGGCCAAGGTGATGGAATCCAAGCTGACGGGGTTGGCCAAGGTGATGAAGTCCAAGCTGAGGGTGTAGGAGTTCGTGATGGAGTCCAAGCTGAGGGTACTGGTGCTGGCCCGGGTGTTGGTGCTGGCCCGGGTGTTGGTGCAGGTGATACTAATATTATTGTTGATGGTGTTGGTGACGGGCTTGGTGCAGGTGCTGGACGCGGGGTTGGCAAAGGTGACGGGGTTGGTCGTGGTGTTGGTGATGGTGTTGGTTTTGGCGTTGGCGATACTGCCACGCAACCGATACCACCGCCACCGCTGCTGCTATTGGCGACAATGGTGCTGCCACTTTTTGTCAACATATTTGGTGGACAAAGTTCAAGTGGAGTTTCGGGTGTTTGAGTGGGCTTTGGAATGAAAGCTGGAACGCGAACTGGTTGACCTTTAGGAAAATACTGGTATGTCCAACCCCATCTGACCCCATTATAAATCGTGACTTCTCTTGGCTTGGATGGATTGGCTTCAGCTAGGTAAAGTTCCCCAATCCAGTAAAAATTGCGATTTAAATATCTACGTCTATACGGGTTATCCACAAATAAACCATCTGGTCGTAAGTTTCTACCTGAAATACCATAGTAGGGATGTGGGGAATTTATTCCTCTCTCATTACGAAGGATGTTATCGATATAGCTTTTGCTTTGACCAAACACTCCTAATCCTTGACGCGGATGGTTAGTGATAACTCGCTGGATCCAGTAAAGGTTTTTATTTTGATTAGGGTGGGGATCGGATGCCAGTGGATTGTAAGTTAAAGCCATTGGAGATCCCACTCCATATTTTTGTTTAAGGTCATCTGGGAAAATAGCCTCCCGAGGGCAAGTATCTTCAGTACCACAGGCGTAACGAATCTTGATATTAAAACTTCCTTGTAAATCGCGCCCACGTTTAAAACTCCACGGATTTTTTGAGAGGTTGGTGTAAATTTTTAAGTCATTTAATAGTCCTTTTGTCCCTCCCCGTTCTATTTCGGTAACAAATCTTGTAGACTTTGTAAGATTAAGAGTATCGTCGGGATCGAGGACTCTTAAAAGTGTAAGACCTGTGCCACCATCTTTCAACTTAGACAGGGCAAAACTATCCATCTGGCTAGCGCTTTGCGTGAGAGTAAAGGCATTACTTGATTGACAAAAAAGCGTACCTATCAAGGTGGTTGATGATAATACAAAGACAAATTTTATGAATTGCATTGTTTTTACCTCTTTTGCTAACTTTCTCAAAATCAATAGTCACAGCGATTCACCATTCAAGGCGGAGTTAAGTGGAATTCAACAAAGGGAGTGTCTACCCGTCCAGTCCAAACTTTTTTCATTATTTCTATTAGCCAATCTTCCAGTGGATCCCCTATAAAATCTGTCTTATGTGTGGAATCCATCGTACTTTCATACCGGAACCGAAGCTGATATATACCTGGTTTGAGTGAGTCAAAAGAGCACCAGCCACCATATTCGTTAGAGAAACCAAGCGAAAATTGGTCGAGCTTCCTCCAGTAGAGACTGGTACTTGGAAAGAATGTTGCGCTTTTTCCAGGTGTGACTAACAAAAAATCAGATTTTTCAAGTTGCCATCTCGTCCAGTCGTTATTATAGCCTCCCCGAAGTACCTGACCATCTGGCGTTACCAAATCAGGGGTAAAAGTGCCATAAAAGCTGAAGTAAAATGGAGTTAACGTGTTATTGGTAATCCGCATCCCAATCTGTGAATAATTTTCTGGCTTGGGACTCTTGTTTCTATTTATCACGGTCAAAAATGGCTTCGGTATGAAAGTTTCAAAACGAATTCCATCTACCTCGACTACGTTTTTATCATCTTCAACAGGTGTCAGCAAGCGAAAATTAGCGAAGGGAGTTGTCAACTCACCTGTCCCAGTTACTTCTATTATCGTTTCTTCTATTATCGTTTCTTGTCCAGTCTGAAGAAAAGCAAAAGTGAGCGGATTGAAGTATGATATCGTCCCAGTCGGGTTTTCATAAATGAATCGAATCTGATATTCCCCAGGCCCCACAGTATCAAAAGACCAAGATTTATCAAGGTCTATAGGGGGTTCATCGTAGGTAGCACGATGTAATATCAGTTGCAGTACATTATTTTGCCAAGACAGTCTTCCTTCCAGAGATGTGACTATCTGCTGTTCTGGTATAACTAATGTCGCACGATATTCCCCGCTCCCAACTTGCCTGTTTATCGGTTCTTTTCGATGCAGTGCTTGACCATCTGGCCCGATGATTTCTGGGATTAAGGCATCATACAGTATGAAAGGAATCGGGGTTTGTGTAGGATTGGTAACGCTGACAGTGAAGCTCAAGGGAGCGGTGACACCGGGCTTATTTTCCGGGATGGATAGTGCAATAATTTGTGGCTCTCTGATTTTCAGTTGGAGGCCATCTTGTTTAATTTTGTTGCTGTTATTCGATTCTTGAGATGTCATATTTTGAACCCTTCCAAGTCTTGACTGTTCATTGCCAACTGCTTCTATACTGGCATAGGTTATTACCACGATCGCAGAAATTACTAAAGCCAATAAAAACCGGAGAAAATACCTCATCGCTCGCCCCCTGAATTACCGCACAATCAGCGGAAAAACTAGAACCACACCGTCGCAGCAATTACCATCAGCCAAAACAATTTCCCCAATCCCATATCTATCTCCGTTATGCCTTCTCGATTCTTATCTATTTGGTAAGTAGATTCGGGTCTATAAAACTTGGTAGCACCGGGATTTTGGGGGATAATATTAAAAGCAATACTTGCTCTACCCGTCAATCCAACTATTAAGAATGATGTCAAAAAAACTTGGGGATATTGTCGAAATAACATGGTTTTAACTCCTAGACGTATGAGGTTTAAACGAAATATCAGCTTTTGAGGAGAATCAAATGAAATAGGCTCTTTCACTTTAAGCTCAATTCAAGAACGCACTAAGCGAAAGTCTACAAAGGGAGTTGATATTTGACCGCTCCAGATATCTAAAGTCGTGTATGTTTCTACAGACTCGTATATTTTAACCATTGTTTGATCGCTCCTATATGTAAACCTAACTTGGTATGTTTCTAGAGTTAGAGGTTCAAAAACCCATATGCCACCATTTCCGGTAGGAGTCTTAAGTCCAAACTGCTCTTCCCAAAGCCCAAAAATTTCTGCTTCGGGAAAAAAGGTAATATCCTCTCCGGGCATAACGGAAAGAACATCAGAATTAGAGGGCCCGCTAAGGCTAATCCACCCACCTCCGAATGGAATTAGTCCATCTACTCCCATAATTTCTAGAAATAAGGTGAAATAAAAGCTAAATCTAAGGGGAGTAGATGTATTATTGGTAATCCGAATACCAATCTGCACGGGGATTATAAAGGAGGAGTAGTAAATTGATATAGGTGATAAAAATTTCATTAGGTACAGAAGTTTATGTATTAAATTGTTTTTGGGTATGCTTAAAACTCGCTCTGGTACTAAAATTTCAAAGCGAACACCATCCATTTCCACAGCATTGCTGTCTGCTTCTACTGGTTGAACCAAGCGAAGATTTACAAAAGGAGTAATCAATAGTTCTGACTTGCTCTCTTCTACATTTGTTATTTCGACATTATCTATCCCAGGTATTACTCTGTTTGCACAGTTGTGTTGATAGATAAACCTAATTTGATAATTTCCGGGCAATAGTGGCTCAAACAACCAGAAATTGTGAAGTTTTATCGACCCGAAAAATTCGTTGAACTTAGTAGAAATTTTCAGTGCAAGTAAGTTATTTTCCCAGGCAAGACTTGCGTCGATCGTGATAGTTTTGGATTCTCTAGGCTCAACTAACATATAATTAATTTCTCTGGTTTCGTAGCACTCCTGCGATAAGTTTAAGTTCGATATAAATTCAGTCAATCTGCCCGCCCATCCTGTTCTATATCTGTTCGGTTGAACTTCAGATTCTGGCTTTTCGTTAACTAATTGCCGCTGTAAGGCTTGACCCTCGGATGTTACAATTTCTGGAATCAAGGTTCCAGAGAGGTTGAAGTGGAAAGACATTGAAGTGTTATTGGTAATATGAATATATAATTCTATAGGAGGCGTGATGCCCGCTCTGTTTTCAGGGATGGTGAGCGCCGTAGGGTCAGGCAGCATAATTTCCATATTAATGCCACTTACTTCCATTGCGTTGTTGTCACTGAATTGTTCTGATGTCATGTTGGTTAACCTTTTGATTTTTAGAGATGAAGGATATCAATACTGATGAATTGCAACGGATTGAGAGAAGTAGCACCGGGCTTGTTTTCGGGGATAGCTAGTGCAATAATTTGTGGCTCTCTGATTTCCAGTAGGAGACCAGATTGTTTGATTTTATTGCTGTTATTCGCTCCTTGAGATGTCATATAGCATTTCTCAAAAAGATGAGGTATAACTGACAGCCCACACAACCCTTAAACTAATAGGGCCCAAGCCCAACAACGTACCTCATCTTTCTGAGAACTGCTATATTTTGAACCATTCCAAGTTTTGAGTGTTCATTGCCAACTGCTTTTATACTGGCATAGGTTATTACCACGATCGCAGAAATTACTAAAGCCAATAAAAACCGCAAAAGATACTTCATCGCTCTCTGGATTACCAAACAATCAGCGAAAAAACCAGAACCACACCGCCGCACCAATTACCATTAGCCAAAACAATTTACCGCCACTTCCTGAATCTGACGACCCAGTTAGCAAAACATACCTGTAATACCCCAGAACTTGCCCAGATTCGTTCTCAAGAGGCACAGAATTATCTCGACCATCCCAATAATTTCGGGGAGGATATTGCTGTTGATAATCCGAAATACTTTGCCAAGGAGCTGAGGATGTTGGGCAATAATTGTGAGGAATATTCTGCTTGGTATTCGGTGGATAACTGTAGCATAGCTGCTGTCGGAAATGCAGTGATAAGCGCTCTCTTTGAGCCAGTTCCTTTTTAGTAATCGGCACAAACTCCGACTTCAAGTCGAAAACTGGGCGCGGGCCAACTTGGCTACAGCAATTACCACAAAACTGATTGTGAGTAAGGTTTGATGGTGTAGAGCAATTAGATTTGTCGCAGTAATGTTTTTCACTACCCTGTTGTTGTCGGTACATAATTCCTCCTGATTAGTGCAGGCGCGAGTGAATATTGCTAACAATATTCCTTCCCCTGCCTTCCTTCAAATACGGGACTTTCTGCAAACCAACTACAACCACAACACCCGATCGATTGCCACAAACCCAATGAATCTTTAAACAACAGTGGCTTTCGATCTCAACAATCAACCAAACAATGTCTCTGATACAAATTAACGAAGAGATTGATATCAATAGTCACAAACTTAAGCGATGAATGACAAGCTTGTCAACAGTTATTATAAATTATATTACAATAATTATATTGTGATAAAAAAATTTATATTAACTCCCTGGCTTAATTAAAATTCAGAAAACATTGCAAATTGATGAATAAAGTTCATATTTATTCATAGAGTCAAGAGTGTTAGGGGCGATCGCTTATTATGTGATGGACGGAAAGGTCGATCGCACTTTTCGCACGTTTGGACAATTTAGTCAAAAGGTCGATCGCACTTTTCGCACCATGCAACTCAAAAGGTCGATCGCACTTCTTGCACAATGGAACTCAAAAGGTCGATCGCACTTATTACACAATTTACTCAAAAGGTCGATCGCACTTATTACACAATTTACTCAAAAGGTCGATCGCACATTTAGACAATTTAGTCAAAAGGTCGATCGCACGTTTAGACAATCCAAGTCGAAAACCCGCTCCCCTCGCCCTCCGCAACCAGCAAGTGTCTCAGATCACAAGGCCGATCGTAGCGAAGCGGGGCGTAAGCCATCGCCCTCACTGCCAAAAAACCTAAAAATATGTCAAATTAAGTAAGGGGTAATAAAATAACTTTTGGCATATCCGTAGACAGTTATGACAACAAAACTAAGAGCTACAGACACAGACAAAATGGAGATAGACTTGCAGCAGTTCAGGGCAGACCAAGAACTGATACTCAACCAAGTAGATAATGCGATCGCTCTGTTCGACTCGTCTGACAGCTTAGTTTTGTTTAACAAAAAATTGGCCGGGACTTGGGGGCTGTCGCCAGAATGGCTGGCAACTCAGCCCAAGTGCGAGTTGCTGTTTGCCGAAATTGTCGATCGCGGTTACTTGTCGCTTCAGCAGTGGGAAGAGTTTCAGCAAGCACTGCAAACATCTCAGGATGAAAGTTTATCATTTTATTTCGAGCAATCCAATGCGGTTTGTTTGGAAGTCTTCGCCACAATTACCAACAGCGGCGGGCGGCTGTTTACCTTTCGAGACGTTACCGTATACCAAAACTCCCAAGCTAGTTTGAATGCAGAAGTCAGGCGCCTGACATTTCTTTTAGGCTTAACTGAACGCCTGCAAAACTCTCACAGTTTGCAAGAAATAGGTCAGTTTGCCCTCAGCTATCTGGTAGAAGCGACGAATGCTGCTTTCGGAGACGTGAAAGTGATTAGCGGTAAGGGAAAAGATCGGCAAGCGGCGGCGATTTCCAACCAAGTTTCTACTCAATTTCTGGCTAGTTACGGGGAACCAGTCGCCGCTGGAATGCAAGAATTGCTCGACAAAGGTATTCCCTACGGCACGGGTTTGCTGTGGGAAGTGGTGGAAACTGGTAAAGCTTTGTTTGTCGATGATTATGCCGAACATCCCAATGCTGTGCCGCAATTTCGGCATCCGGGAATCGGACAATTGGGCATTTTTCCGATCGCATCTACTGACGGCACAATCATCGGAGTGTTGACGCTGGAGTCGCGCAACGTCAAAAAACTGCAAGCTTCCCTCCACCAAGAAGTGCTCACGGCTGCTTGTCGGACTCTGGGGGCCGCAATCCAGCGGGCTCAGACACAAGAAAACCTCCGCCAAGTTAACGAACAATTAGAGTATTCTTCTCAGTTAAAATCCGAGTTTTTAGCCTCGATGTCCCACGAATTGCGGACGCCTCTCAACAGCATTCTCGGATTTTCTGACTTGCTGCTGCGCCAAACATCCGGCCAGTTGAGCGATCGACAAGTTAACTATGTAGAACTGATCGAAAAAAGCGGTCAGCACTTGTTGCAGCTAATTAACGATATTCTCGATCTTTCTAAAATTGAAGCAGGAAAAGTAGAACTCAATTTACTGCCTGTTCGCGTTCACGAACTCGCCACAGACTGTCTGAAAATGATTCAGCCGCGGGCAGATAAAAAGCGAATTGCTTTGTCTTTAGAACTCGACTACCGCATTACTAAAGTTTTGCTCGACGAACGGCGAGTGCGACAAATTGTGATTAATTTACTTTCCAATGCTATCAAATTTACCCCCGAACGGGGACAAGTTAAACTTAGCGGGCGTCTGGCCTACGGCAATGAAATTAATGGCGATTACCGCCCTGATTGTTCTCCTGTAAATGCCAGCACTCCCTACTTTTGTCTTGAGGTGAAAGACTCGGGTATCGGCATTCCTCAGGATCGCTGGCACTTGCTATTTCGACCTTTTCAACAGGTGGATTCTTCCCTGACTAGGCGCCACGAAGGTACAGGTTTGGGTTTGGCTTTGACTAAGCGTCTGGCGGAATTGCACGGCGGAACTGTTTCTTTTCAATCTGTTTGCGATCGCGGCAGTTTGTTCCGCGTTTGGCTGCCTTTGACGGAGATGCGTCAAGAGTTGGGCAGCTTTGCTGCTTGTGCTTTGGATGCTAAGTTAGTTCCTGCTTCTGCGATCGCATTACCACTTGGCAGCAAGCGGATTCTGGTGGTGGAAGACCAACCTTTTAACCAAATGTTAATTTCAGAGGTGATGGAATTGGAGGGCTACGGGGTAGAGATTCTGGCGGATGGTTCGTCAATGCTCGATCGCATCCATGCCGCCTCTGCTGCGCCGGAATTGCTGCCAGATTTGATCTTGATGGACATTCAGTTACCCGATGTTGATGGCTTTGAGTTGATGCGCCGAGTGAAAGCAAATCCTGTCTGGGACTCGGTACCGATGATTGCGGTGACGGCGATGGCGATGGCTGGCGATTGCGATCGATGTTTGGAAGCTGGCGCTTCGGCTTATTTGAGCAAGCCGCTGGATCTGAATTTGGCGATCGCTACAGTCCGTTCTTTTCTCAACTAACAATAATTATTTGCAGTTCCAGCAGTGCCATTTATTACAATTTATAAGTGAAAACGTTAGACTCAATAGTAGATAAATTTCTATAGGACTTGCGCGCACTTGCCTCAGAAACCCGGTTCCTGCCAAAAATATCGAGTTTAATAACTAGAAATATACGAATCAACCAGGTTTCGAGCATCTACACGCGCCAGTCCCGAGCTAAATTCAATATACATCATATTCCATGTCAAACAAGTCGCCCTGCATCATGTTGGTTGATGACGAGCCAGCTAATCTAATTTTACTGGAAGAGTTATTGCAAATGAAAGGATACGCCACAGTATCAGCGCGATCGGGCGATGAAGCGCTCTTCCTCGCCCGCCAATCTCGACCGGATTTAATTTTACTAGATATTATGATGCCGGATATGGACGGTTTTGATGTGTGCGAGATCCTGCGGAATGATACCGCATTGCAAACTGTACCGGTAATTTTTTTGACTGCCCTCGATGACGATACCTCTCGCCTCAGAGGGTTAGAAATTATGGCCGACGATTATTTAACCAAGCCTTTTAACAGTCGCTTGCTGCTGGCGAAAGTTGAAAATATTTTGCAGTTGAGCCAAATGCGATCGCAAGTTGCGTCTTCCCAATTCAACCAGCAGGTAAAAGAGCAAAGCAAGCGCCAAATTGCCGCCGCCTGGGAGGCTAACGAATATCTTTCCGAAAAATTTCACCTATTTGTCCCGGAACAGCTTCTCGAACGAATTGCGCCCCAAGGGATAGAATCAATTCAGTTGGGCAATGTCACAGAAGAAGAGCTGACTATTTTATTTTGCGACATTCGCGGGTTTACTGCGATCGCCGAATCTCAAGAAGCACGCGAAACCTTTGAATGGTTGAACGCTTTTTTTACGAAAATGAACGATTGCATCACCTCCCACGGCGGGTTTATTGACAAATACCTCGGCGATGCCATCATGGCAGTATTTGACCAGCCGCATTCTCACGCTATAAATGCGATCGAAGCCGCAGTAGCCATGCAAGAAAGTTTGCATGAATTTAATGTCGAGCGCCACAAATACAATTTAGAATATCCCGTCAATATTGGTACGGGAATTAACACGGGTATCGGCATGATCGGCACCTTGGGTTCCGATCGCCGGATGGACTCTACAGTCATCGGCGATGTGGTAAATACAGCTTCT
>NZ_JAEQCB010000170.1:0-42666 GCF_020738785.1 Microcoleus sp. PH2017_05_CCC_O_A
TGATGCTGCGGAAATTGAGGGGAAATCGCGAACTTACGAGTTAACTTACCGCCAGCCGATCGTCGAAAAGCCCGATCGCACTTTGGCTGTGGGAGTAACTTTTTCGCGCCAAGAAAGCGATACATTCCTGTTGGGAGAAAGATTTGCGCTGTCAGCGGGAGCAAACGAGCGCGGCGAAACGCGGGTTTCGGCGGTGCGGTTTTTTCAAGAATACGTGCAGCGGAATACCCGACAAGTGCTCGCAGCGCGATCGCAGTTTTCCATCGGTACCAATTTTTTGGGTGCTACTGCGAACGATAGCGGCCCTGACAGTCGCTTCCTGGCGTGGCGCGGACAAGCGCAGTACGTGAGGCTGCTAGCGCCGGAAACCTTGCTAATAGTGCGTTCCGACATTCAGTTCGCCGATCGCCCGCTGCTTTCCCTCGAACAAATCGGGATCGGCGGCGTGCAAAGCGTGCGCGGATACCGGCAGAGGTGCGTATCCCAGTTTGGCGCGTGCCGAAAGTCAAAGGATTGTTGCAAGTCGCTCCGTTTGTGGATTTTGGGGTAGGCTGGAACAATTCCGGAGAAAAAGCGAATGCTGACTCTGACAAACTTTTGGGTGCGGGTGTTGGATTGGTGTGGCAAATGGGCGATCGGCTGAATGTGCGTTTAGACTATGGTATTCCTTTGATTAATGTCCGAGGGGGCGATCGAACTTTCCAGGAAAAAGGCTTCTACTTTCGGATCAATTATTTTCCGTTTTAATATTGTAGGTTGCGTTGAGTGCGATCGAAACCTAAATCTTCTGACCATCTGCCTCTTCGACTTGTTAGCCCTCTACTGAAGACTCAATTAGATTTGGACAAATTTCATGGCAATTATATTTGTGAGAGTATTCCAAGTACTTTTGGAACGACCGAAAGAAGCCGCGCTTGACCGTGCTTCGGCTTTATATGTATCCCAAAGGCGATCGACAAGCATCATTCCATATTTCTCCCACAATTCTTCCACAGGACTGATCCACTGACCATCTTTAATCAAAAGACGGAAAGCTGCTAAAACAGGCATCACAAACGGTGGTGCAACAGTAAGGTTAAAGGTTCGCCCTGTAATCAAAGTAGATGGTTGATTACTGCATCCACTGACTTTAGAGATGACAATCTTTTTGCCATTGCTACTGTGCCCATTCAGAGCTTGATGAGTCTCCATAACTTTTTCCTCCAACCACAAAATCTCAGGTAACAAAGGGAGAATATGTTCGTAATTTTTGTTACTCCATTTACTTACAAGAGAACCCTTGCCCGTATAGGCAGTTATGGGATGACTCTCTTTTCTGAAATCAAACAGCTCATTATTCAGCAAAGCAAGTCGTTGAACAAGATCCACGACAGTGTATTTTGGAGCATTATCTGGGTTATCCTCAAATTCATTTGGCTTGAAAATCACATTTTTGCGATATTCTGGAGGTAAATGCTTTTCAATTGCCTGCCAGTCCCCTTCAAGATTCTTTAGTGCATAATCTGGCACTGCCTTGGATAGATTTCTGGCACGACTAATACTTGCAACATTCTCTTCATCAACCCCAACTGCTACCGTGACTTGAACATGAGCTTCGTGAATAGTTGGATAATTTTCTCCTCGCTTGTGCTTCCCATATAGAGCGTGCATCAGAGCCTTGTAGGTGTGTCCTCCATTAAGAACACCGTGCCCCAGAAAGTCTTCTGTTTCTTCGTTCGGCTCATTGTATATGATTCGGACTTTAAAGTCTCCGCCCTCAACTCGTTTCGCTTGAAGGGAGTCAACAACCAGCATAATTCCGTTGTTGTTATAGATAAACTGCTGCGGTTCTAACCTTAAGGTTTCTAGCATAGCCTTTGCAGGCTTTGCAGTCAGGTCAGCATTCCTAGCATTTGGTCCGAAAGGAAAACCTTGTGGTAAATCTTTAACTGCTAATGTTAAAGACCAAAGCTGCCGCTTATCGTCGCTATCTTGAAACACGCGACAGGCAGATTTGGCAGAGAATTGAACTTGCTGCTTATCTTTCATAATTCACTTTTCCTTTGTTCAACAGAACGATTAATTAGGTTCAACAGAACCTATCTACTAATCTAGCACAGATTTTTGAAAAGGCAAGCCTAGTAAATATCCTCTTTTAGCCAACTCACAAAAATTAGAGAGCTAATTGTATGGCAGTTGGGGTGCAATACTGGATATAATCGAAGCATCCATCTTTGCCAGTTGACGTTGAAGAATACTCAGATGATCTGTATCCAGTAAATATTTCATAGCTCATCTTGAGCTTTGAGGAGAGACTCATCCCCTTGGCGAATCGCTCGTCCATAGGCAAGTAGCTCCTCAAAGGCAGGTTCATCTTTGAAAGACCCTATAATTTGCTGCAACCAATTCGTCGGTTGAGAAGCTACAATTTGGTTCTGCAACTGGGCGATCGCTGCTTCCACTACTGCAAGCCGTTTCTCTAAAGAAGTGTTAATTGCCATTTGAGTTTCCCTAGTTAATCCTTTCACCACGGGAGGTACTGAACTTGACCTTCCAACTCTCCCTCCTGACTGCACTCTACAAGGACAAGAATGTCCTCAATCACTCGTCCGATCGGAGCATCCGTGCTAATTTCGATCACCCCTGGCATCGGCTGACTTTGCCTCACTCGATCGTAGGCATAGCGAGTAATCGTAGCGACATCGTGAGTCAGCAGAATACGCCCTTCCTGCGCTGCCCACTCTAAGACGGTTGGATCATCTTTCCCTGACAGCCCAACATCTTGTACGCGAACGATGTCGAGCTTTAGGTTACGGCGAAATAACCCTCGAACGATCGTATTGTCGAAGTTTTCATCAGCAAGAAATTTTAACATGGTTCTTGCGCTGTTTTGCGGGCAAGCAGGCGATCGCGCAAGCCTTGTGGGTCGAATTTTGCTTGATTCATAGTGCGAATCTCTTGCGATTGCTGCCGTCGCTGTTGCAAGTACGCTTCTACTTCCGATTCGTGCTTGAGATAGAAGGCGATCGTGGCATAAACGTCAGCTAGATTCAGAGACGGATAGCGATAAACAGTTTCTTCTGCGGTCGCGCCCTGCTGAAAAACACCGATTACAGTATCTAATGTAACGCGAGTTTTGCCGACGAGAATCACACCATCTTCATTTGCATTTAAAGGAGCCCGTTCAGCTACGATTGTCAGTGTCATAAGCATCTTCAAATTCAATATCCCAATAGTAGCAAATCCACTCGTCGCGCTTCCAACATTGCAGCCACGTCCTCATCTGTCGGTGCGGGTTGGTCTGTCTTTAGCAAGCCTCGCATCCGCTGAATCGCACCAGAACGATCGCCCCTGGTAACTGGCGGATATTGCAAGGACTCAATGATGGCGCTCACTAACGCAAGGCGATCGCTCGGTGGCAGTTTGAAGACCTGCTCTTTGACTTCTTCTAGCAACATAGACGGCTCCTAAGATTGAAGGTGTCTACCATCTAGTATGAACGATTG
The DNA here is from genome assembly GCF_020738785.1 of Microcoleus sp. PH2017_05_CCC_O_A. Taxonomy (NCBI): domain Bacteria; kingdom Bacillati; phylum Cyanobacteriota; class Cyanophyceae; order Oscillatoriales; family Microcoleaceae; genus Microcoleus; species Microcoleus sp. PH2017_05_CCC_O_A. Next base: position 3,486 of record NZ_JAEQCB010000170.1, read on the forward strand.
CGTTCTCCATGACCAGGTAGAATTAGCTCTGTTCCCGGTAACTCATTCAAACTCATGACTCTTTCTCCTCTGAGTTATATCAAATCCCGTAGCATCAGAATTTTTCATCTCTCTTATCTCCCTCTGTGTTCTCTGCGTTCTCTGTGGTTAAATCACGATCGTGCAACGGTCAACGATCTTACATTCAAAACCTTTGATAAATTTCTCACATTTTAGCGCTGACAGTCAAATTTTATTAAGTGGCGGTCTCGATCGCTACTTGGATCGCGATCGCACTGATACGATCCAAATATATAATTATAATGGAACCGGAAACGATATAAATCCTAACCTAGTTAACACAAGAGGGCTTGTCTTATGGTTCAGACAAAAACTAAACTAACATTTGTAGAGTTTATCGAAAAGTACCCCGACGGATCGGGCATCTACGAACTTGTAAATGGAGAGATTGTCAAAGTGGAAGCAACCAGAGCTCATAAAAATGTAGCACGATTTCTAGTATTTGGCTTTAACGATGAAATCAGGCGCTTGGAACTTGACTATATCGTTGACAAAGATATAGTTTTCAGAACTGTAACAGCGAGGGGGCAAGAGCAAGGCAGAAATCCTGATGTCGGCGTGGTCAAGGCATCAGTATGGAATAGCAATGTCCGCGGCTACGGAGCCCTTACCGAACCTATACAATTAGCAGTAGAAGTAACTTCAACTAACTGGGAAGACGACTATGTTGATAAGTTGGATGAGTATCAACGGCTCGGTATTTGTGAATATTGGATTGTGGACTATTTAGCTATCGCTTCTAGGGCTTATTTAGGTAATCCCAAAATTCCCACAGTTTTTGTTTACTCTTTGGAAAATGACCGCTATTTAGTTCAAAGTTTTACAGGTAATGAGCGCATTATCTCTAAAACTTTTCCCGAACTAGAAATCACTGTAGAGCAAATTGTGATTAGCAGCCAAATGCAAAACCTTTAGAGAAACGAGATGAGCTTACACAGATCGACTTTATCCTAAAAATAATTTTTTTATGCCTCGCTTACATTACTCCCTACTGTTTGCCTTCCTGTTGCTATTTCCCGCAAGTGCGATCGCCCAAATCATCCCCGACAGCACTTTAGGTGCCGAAAGTTCGCGCCTTGTACCGGATACAATCAACAACTTACCCTCAGATCGCATTTCAGGAGGCGCAACTCGCGGCTCTAATCTCTTTCACAGTTTCCGCTCCTTCAACATCGGTGAAGGGCGGGGACTTTATTTTGAAAATCCCAGCGCAGTTTCTAACATCTTCACCCGCGTCACGGGCGGGCAACCCTCAAATATTTTAGGAACCCTCGGAGTCCAAGGCAATGCCAACTTATTTTTAATCAACCCGAAAGGAATTGTCTTCGGCCCCAATGCAAGATTAGATTTGCGCGGTTCATTTGTCGCTTCAACGGCTGACAGTATTGTATTTAATAACGGCTTTGAATTCAGCACCACCACAGGGCAAACATCCCCACTGTTAACAGTTAATATTCCAGTTGGTCTGAGATTTAGAGACAATCCCGGTACAATTGTCAATCAATCCACAGCTACAGGAACAGTCAATCTCCCAGGAACATCTCCCGTAGCGATTCCAATTACCGAGAGAGTTGGCTTAGCAGTAGACAAGGGTCAAACTTTAGCACTGATTGGCGGCGACATCCAAATCCCAGGCGGCAATTTAACCGCTAGTGGCGGACAAATTTTGCTCGGTAGCGTAGCCAGTCCTGGTTTAGTAGATTTGGCACTAACCCCTGGTGTATCCGGGCCTGGTAATCTTACTTTAAATTATGGCAACATTCAAAACTTTGGCAATATTCAAATATCCAATGGTACGCTGATTAACACGAGTGGAACAGGTGGCGGTAGAGTAGAAATAACAGGTGGAAATATCGGTATCAACGCTGCACAAATATATGCGTTCACCTTTGGAAATGCTGGCGGAAAAGGTATTGATATAAACGCCCAAAAAATGCAAGTAAAAAATGGCACGCAATTGTCTACTTTCACTTTAGGAGATGGTGCTGGAGGTAATATCAATTTGCGCGGTGCTGATTCGGTAGAAATGAGCGGGCAGGGAATTGAGAGCTTTCAACAAATTGTAATTAAATATCTCCTATCGGGAACAGTTGACCCTTTTGACCCTAAGTTTATGTTTTTTAACGGTACTGCTGGCGCCGGAAATGGGGGAAGCGTCAACATCGATACCGGACGGCTGCTGATGCGCGATGGGGTAGTAGGTAGCGGCATTACTTTAGGTGCTGGAAATGGCGGCAATCTGAATATCCGCGCCAACACTTTTGAAATCGCGAGTTCTGGAATCAACAACGCCACAGCTAAAGATAGTAGCGGTGCCGGAGGAAGCATCAACCTTGATGTTGGGCGGTTAATTATGCGCGATGGTTCCCTTCTCGGCAGTACGAGTTACAGTAACGGGCCGTCGGGAAATATCACCGTAAAAGCTGCTGAATCGGTAGAACTGTCCAACTCCAGTAGCAGAACTGCTATATCAACTGGAATCAGCACTCTCAGTATCGGTTCTAGCGGCAGAGCAGGGGATATTACGGTTGATACCAAGCGCTTGAGTCTTGCTGACGGTTCTGCTTTTACATTAGGAACAGGTATATTAGTGGGCTTTCTGTTTTCCAGGAACGGCGGAGCGGCGGGAAACTTAACAGTTAGGGCCAGCGAGTCAGTGGAAATTACAGGAATTTCTCCTGTTTTGACTAGCGGGAATCGCACTGATAGTGCGCTGAGTTCTGCAACTTTGAGTTCTAGTCGGGGCGGGAATATCCGCGTCGATACGCCGAGGTTGGTGGTGCGGGATGGGGGGCTAATTTCTACGAGATCTTTTGGTGCTGGAAATGGAGGTGATGTTACTATTAATGCCGATCGCATTGAAGTCAGTGGCATCAGCAGTAACGGTTTATCTGTCAGTTCAATTGATGCTTCTGTCGGCAGCCGGTTCCCGATTAATAGTCCCAACCCGACGGCGAATGCTGGCGAATTGAATCTTAATACCCGTCAATTGATCGTTCGGGATGGCGCTACAGTCACGGTGCAGGCTAGGGGAACCGGACGGGCTGGTAATATCAATGTTGTCGCAGATGCAATTTCCCTTGACGCCAAAAGCAGCATTGACGGCACAACTGTATCCGGTACGGGTGCAAATATTAACCTGCAAGCAAAAAGCATTGAGTTGCGACGCGGCAGCCGGATTACTACCGATGCAGGTAATTCCGACGGCGGTAACATCAATCTCAACAGCCAGATTCTAGTCGCCCTCCCCCAAGAAAATAGCGACATCACCGCCAACGCCCGCACCGCAGGTGGCGGCCGCGTCAATGTTAATGTCCCGAATGTCTTGGGCTTTGCAGCAGTCGGCCGGGAACAAGTCAGAAGCAGGTTGAATCTCAGTGACGCGCAATTTGCAGCTTTGCAAGTCAGTCCTACTTCTCTGCTTGAGAGTAGCGACATCGCCGCGATTTCTCAAAGTGCAGGCCCGGCTTTGCAAGGTACTGTTACTTTTAGTTCTTCTGGGGTGAATCCCGCTCAAGGTTTGGTAGAATTGCCACAAAATGTGGTGAATCCGGCTGCATTAATTGCGGCAAATCCCTGCATTGAAGGAGCCGATAACGAGTTTACTGTTACTGGTCGGGGGGGAGTGCCTCCTAGCCCCAATGACTCTCTGGGTAGCACAGAAACACCGTTTCCGTGGATAGAAATAGAAGAGGAAGGAAGAAGGAAGAAGGAAGAAGGAAGAAGGAAGAAGGGAAGAAGGGAAGAAGGTGAAATTCCCGATCGGGAAGTTGTTCCTGCTCAAGGCTGGGTGATGAATGAGAAAGGGGAAGTTACGCTGGTGGCTGCGGAAGTTGCCGGTCAATTTCCACAGCGCACGAGGCGTCCTGATTCTGTTTGTCAGCCTCGATAACTACAAACAGGGCAAATGCTAGAAATTTTATGACCGAATGTTAGCTAACAAAAGGTTGATTATGATTTTCCAATATCTCTACTTATGGCAGATTTGCCAAATTAATGAACTCAAAGACCGAGACAAATACTATATTTTAAGAGTGATTTACCTTTTAGATCGAGATCGGTCGATTACGAAAAGAAAAACGGTTCGTAGTGCGGACTTTAGTCCGCTTTTATTCTGCGGACACCAGGACGCACTACGAACTTTACTTGTTGCGGTCAATCGACGGAACCTGATATTATTTGCATTTTTTTACCTGTGTCTGTTTGCTGAAAGTGCGATCGCCCAAATCGTCCCCGACAGCAGCTTGGGAGCAGAAAGTTCGCGCCTTGTACCCGATAATATCAACAACTTACCATCAGAGCGAATCACTGGTGGTGCCACTCGCGGCGTGAATTTATTTCACAGTTTTCGAGAATTTAACATCAAAAGTGGAGAGGGAGCTTATTTTGAAAATCCCAGCGGAATTGCTAACATCTTCACCCGCGTCACGGGCGGGCAACCCTCAAATATTTTAGGAACCCTCGGAGTCCAAGGCAATGCCAACTTATTTTTAATCAATCCCAGAGGACTTATTTTCGGCCCCAACGCTCGGTTAGATTTGCGCGGTTCATTTGTCGCATCAACTGCTGAGAGTATTGTATTTAATAACGGCTTTGAATTCAGCAGCACCACAGGGCAAACATCCCCGCTGTTAACAGTTAATATTCCAGTTGGTCTGAGATTTAGAGACAATCCCGGTACAATTGTCAATCAATCCACAGCTACAGGAACAGTCAATCTCCCAGCAACATCTCCCGTAGCGATTCCGATTACAGATCGAGTTGGCTTAGCAGTAGACAAGGGTCAGACTTTAGCACTGATTGGTGGCGACATCCAAATCCCAGGTGGCAATTTAACTGCTAGTGGCGGACAAATTGCACTCGGTAGCGTAGCCAGTCCCGGTTTAGTAGATTTGGCACTGACATCGAGTCCACAGCAGGGGAGTTTAAGTTTAAATTATGGCAACATTCAAAACTTTGGCAATATTCAAATATCCAATAGTACGCTGATTAACACGAGTGGAATAGGTGGCGGTAGAGTAGAACTAAAAGGTGGAAATATCGGCATCAATGCTGCACGAATATATGCGCTCACCTTCGGGAATATTGATGGAAAAGGTATTGATATAAACACCCAAAAGTTGCAAGTGCAAAACGGGACGCAATTGTCTACTTTCACTTTTGGAGATGGTGCTGGAGGTAATATCAATTTGCGTGCTGCTGATGCAATAGAAATCAGCGGGCTGGGAATTGAGGGCTTTCAACAGATTGTAATTAAATATCTGGCATCGGGACTAATCGACCCATTAGCTGCGAACTTTGTGTTGCTTAATGCTACTGCTGGCGCTGGAGCAGCCGGAGACATTAAAATCGATACTGGACGCCTGCTGATGCGGGATGGTGCAATATTTGGCGGCATAGCTTTTGGTGCTGGAAATGGTGGAAATTTAAGCATCCGTGCGAATACTTTTGAGATTCAGGGTTCTGGGAGCAACAACGCAACAACGAAAGGGAGTACCGGTGCGGCAGGAAATATCACCGTTGATGTCCAAAGATTGATCCTGCGCGATGGTGCTATTCTCGCCAGCACTAGCTACAACGCTGCCCGATCGGGAAATATAACAATTAAAGCTGCTGAATCGGTACAATTGTCGAACACCATTTCTCAAACTGCTGTCGCAAGCGGCATCAGCACGCTTACCATCGGCTCTACCGGAAAGGCGGGAGATATCACTATCGATACAAAACGGCTGAGTCTTTCTGGGGGCTCCGCGTTCACCTTGGGGAGCGGTGTTTCGGTTGGCGGAGTTATCTTCTCTACGAATGGGGGGCCAGGAGGAAACTTAACTGTTAGGGCTAGCGAATCAGTAGAAATTGCAGGTATTTCTGAAGTTTTGAGCAATGGGAATCAAGTTGCTAGTGCTTTTTCCTCTGGAACAATTAGTTCTAGCCGGGCCGGGGATATCCGCATTGACACGCGAAACCTGATTCTGCGGGATGGGGGCTTCATTTCTTCTAATTCTTCGGGTAAAGGAAACGTGGGGGATATTACGATTAATGCCGATCGCGTCGAAGTAAATGGTAGTTTAGGTAATCCTCGTTTTAACAGTTCTATTGATGCTTCTGTTGGCAAGGCGACGGGTGATAATCCCAATGCTACGGCAAATGCAGGTTCGGTGAACTTGAATGTCGATCGATTGATTGTCCGGAATGAAGGCAATGTGACGGTGCAAGCTTTGGGAACCGGGCGCGCTGGTAATATCAATATTGTCGCAAATGCGATCGGCCTTGACAACAAAGGTAGCATTGATGGTAGAAGTGCATCCGGTGTCGGAGCAAATATTAACCTGCAAGCACGAGACATCCAATTGCGCCGCGGAAGTCGAATTACCACCGATGCGGGTACTTCTGAAGGTGGCAATATCAATATTAATAGCAATACTTTGCTCGCCCTCCCCCAAGAAAACAGCGACATCACCGCCAACGCCCGCACCGCAGGTGGCGGCCGCGTCAATGTTAATGTCCCGAATGTCTTGGGCTTTGCAGCAGTTGGCCGGGAACAAGTCAGAAGCAGGTTGAATCTCAGTGACGCGCAATTTGCAGCTTTGCAAGTCAGTCCCACATCTCTGCTTCAAAGTAGCGACATCACCGCGATTTCTCAAAGTGCTGGCCCGGCTTTGCAAGGGGCGGTAACATTTACTGCTTCTGGGGTAAATCCCGCTCAAGGTTTAGTAGAGTTGCCACAAAATGTGGTGAATCCGGCTGCGTTAATTGCTGCTAATCCCTGCGTTGAAGGAGCCGATAACGAGTTTACTGTCACGGGGAAAGGAGGAGTGCCACCGAGTCCTAATGACTTTCTTGGTAGCGCACAAACGCCGTTTCCGTGGGTGGAAGCAGAAGGAAGTTCGGCAACGAGCGCTGTACGGGATGTAACGGATGTAACGGATAGAAGTCCGAAGGAAGAAAGGGAAAAAAAAGCTCGGGAAGTAGTTCCGGCGCGCGGTTGGGTGGTGAATGAGAAAGGGGAGGTGACGCTGGTTGGATACAATCCAGGTAATGCTGCTGAGTCTCGCAATCCTCGATCGAATTCTCTTTGTCCGTCGCGCTGACAAGATGTTTTTTACGGCGGATAAACGCGGATTAATTGGGTGCATCTCAATGCAAGCAAATATGTTTGTATGGGCTATAGCATGACCGCAGTGAATATAAGATTATAACTAATAACTTATATGCAGTCATGCTTCTTCAGGCTTCAAAAACCAGATGCACCCGATTAATTGGTGATTGGTAAGTGGTGTACTGAATTTAAATTGTCTATTTTAATGCAATACAATTGAGAGCAGACCGCCAAGAGAGCAAAAGCCATGTGAAAAATAAATTCTGCGATGGGAGCATCTCAGTTTTGCTATAGTGCGAGCGTCCCCGCTCGCGTGCGTCCCCGCTCGCGAGCGTCCCCGCTCGCGTGCGTCCCCGCTCGCGTGCGTGTATAAGCCAATACGGTTTACTTAAGACAGTCCGTTGGAAAAACGAGGTGAAAAATAGACGCTGCGATTGCCGCGCGTGGACGTTCGCAATGACAAAAAAGCATTAAGTAAACCGTATCGATTGCTTCGTTCCTCGCAATGACAATTATCACCCAATACAGTTTACTTAGGACGGTACAGGGGGAAAAAGCAATGTGAAAAATAGATTCTGGGATTGCTTCGTTCCTCGCAATGACAATTATAACCCAAGCCTATTGTATTTTAATGCCCTATTTCACCCTCTCCCACTCTCTCCCCGTCTTCCTACAAGTGCTTGAATATGAAATTTACCCGATCGCTCCGACAAGCAATTCTCTTATTTCTGATATCCTGTCTGCTAGCGGTGGCGATTCCTCCCGCAGTTGCTCAGATGCGGTCACCACCAGCGGTGCAGCTTGTCCGACAAGCTCGAACTCTGTATGCTTCAGAACGTTTTTCCGAAGCTGTGCCGCTGTTACAGCAAGCGGCGACGCAATTTGAGGCAAAAGGTCAAAATCTCGATCGCGCGGCGGCTTTGAGCAATTTAGCTGCAACCTACGGGCAACTAGCGCTTTGGGAACAAGCAGAACAAGCTGTGAATTCGAGTTTGTCGGTGGTGCGGGCGCAACCCAAAACTCCCGAACAGCAGCGGATTTGGGCGGAAACTCTCAACATTCAAGGACAGATTAAACTCGAACGGGGGCAGACTCAAGATGCGATCGACATTTGGACGCAAGCTGCTAAATTTTTTGAGCAAATTGATAGCAAAAATCAACTTTTGCAAGTTCAAATCAATCAAAGTCGAGCTTGGGAAACTCTCGGACTTTACCCCAGAGCTTGCAAAATATTGTTAGGTTCTTTGAACCTGGAAAACAAAACCTGTGAAGTTTTGCCCGCAGGCTTAGTAAGTTTGAAAAATCAATCTGTTTCCTTAGAAAATATTCGGGCAATTAATGCTTTAGCCAGGGTGCTGCGGGTTTTGGGACAACTGGAACGCTCGGAGGATTTGCTGTCAGCGGGAATGGAAGCAGCCCGAAAAATAGGTGTCCCACAAGAAGAGGCTGCAATTTATTTGAATTTGGGAAACACAGCCCGGGCTAAAAGCAATAAACCGGGTTTGAGTATGGAAAAGCGGACTGATTTGGAACGCTCCGCCTTAGAATATTATGCTCTAGCGGCAGAGGCGATGCCGGGGAAATCAACTATCGGGATGCAGGCGAGGTTGAATCAATTGAGTCTGTTTGCAGATAGCCAAAATGCCTCAGAAGCAGAGATTTTGTGGCGTTCTCTTGAACCTCAAGTCGCTCAATTCCCCTCCAATCGTGCTGGGCTTTACGCTCAAATTAATCTAGCACAGACCTTGATTAAATTGGATAAATTACCAATCGGTACTCCAGGTTTGAGCGATATCGCTCAAATGCTTTCCTTGGCTGGGGAATCGGCAAACCGTTTGGGCGACAAACGAATACAAGCTTATATTTTAGGAGCTAGGGGCAAGGTTTACGAACTCAAACAACAGCATTCTATAGCTGAAACTTTGACTCTTGAAGCTTTGAGTTTAGCACCGGCGTTTCAATCTCCCGATATTGCCTATCAATTATTGTGGCAACTCGGACGGATTCGGAAAGCTCAGGGGAATACAGAAGGGGCGATCGTTCAATATACTCAAGCTGTAAATGTATTGTCTTCTCTGCGCGGCGATTTGGTAACAGTTAATCCCGAAGTGCAATTTTCGTTTCGGGAAAGTGCCGAACCAGTTTATCGGGAATTAGTCGGGCTGCTGTTGCAAGATGAATCCCCCACTCAAGATAAGTTAAAACAGGCTCGCCAAACGGTGGAATCTTTGCAGTTGGCGGAATTGGATAACTTTTTTCGGGATGCTTGTGCTGATGCTAAACCAAAGTCGATCGAGGAAATCGATCCGACGGCGGCGGTGATTTACCCAATTATTTTGAGCGATCGTTTGGAGGTAATTTTGTCAATTCCCGGCAAGCCTCTGCGCCGCTATACGACTAAGAAGTCTCAATCCGAGTTAGAAACAGCCTTCAGACTAGCCAAAAATACCATCAGGCCTTCTGCTTTTGTGCGCGACAGGTTCCCACCTATTCAACAGGTTTACGACTGGTTAATCCGCCCCGCAGAAGCCGATTTGACTGCCAGCGGGATTAAAACGCTGGTATTTGTGCTCGATGGTTACTTGCGAAATCTGCCGATCGCAGTGCTGCACGATGGCGAAAAGTTTTTGGTAGAAAAATACAGTATTGCTTTGGCGCCGGGACTGCAATTGCTGGCACCGAAACCGCTCAGCCAAGTAAAGTTAAAAGTGCTAACAGGTGGCTTGTCGGAATCGCGTCAAGGCTTCTCGGCTTTGCCGGGGGTGAAAGAGGAACTCGAACAAATTTCAGCCCAGATGCCGGCGAGTGCGCTGCTGAATCAAGATTTTGTCAGCACGCAGTTGCACGATCGCATTAAAGCTTTGTCTTACCCGATCGTCCATTTAGCAACTCACGGTCAGTTTAGCTCGAATGCGGCGGATACTTTTATTGTGACTTGGGATCAAAAAGTAAATGTTAAGGAGTTCGATCGACTTTTGCGATCGCGCACTGGGGAGAAACAACAGCCGATCGAGCTTTTGGTGTTGAGTGCTTGCGAAACTGCTTCCGGCGATAACCGGGCCGCATTGGGTTTAGCTGGCGCCGCAATTCGATCGGGTGCTCGCAGCACAGTCGCCACCCTTTGGCAAGTAAACGACGAATCTACCGCTATTTTTATGACTGAGTTTTACCGCCAGCTTGGTGGTTCTAAAGCCAGCAAAGCTGAAGCCCTCCGCAACGCTCAATTAACCCTGCTGCAAAACGAAGAGTATCAAAATCCTTATTTCTGGGCGCCTTTCGTGCTAGTAGGGAATTGGCAATAAGTTGACTGTTGACTGTTGACTGTTGACTCCGAAAGCAGTTTGTAGGGGCGGTGCCCCCTGGCCCGCCCTCTTAGTTGGGTGGTTTTATTGTCGGGAAAAGAAATCTGAAACTACCAAAATTATCGATCGAAGATTGGCTCGTGCTTGGGCCAAGGTACGTAGTTGCGCTTCAGCGCTCTTTCCTAGATCTCAGCAAAGAGTGCTCCCATCAAGGTATGTAGTTGCGCTTCAGCGCTCTTTCATAAGATCTAAGCAAAGAGGGCTCGCATCCCAACAACGTACCTAATTTGTGTAATGACTGCTGATTTTTGGGACGGGTTCTGGGGATCTTCCCAGCTATTTTTGCAATTTTGTATAGGCTTGTTGCAACCAGACACTCAATCAGCAACGGGGTTTCTCGGGCTTGGGCGCAAATCTTGGAAAAATGCCGGTGCCCTATTGGTGTTGGTTTATTGTAAAAAATTGTAAACTGTAACGAGTGCTTTCTGCATCTAATATTTTTTCGAGGAGTCCCATGAAGCAACTTTTGATAGCTGAGCGCTTTTGCCTGATTGCCCACGTCTTGTCAATGGCCTTTGGATTGGCAGGGTTGCTGCTGATTTTACCCCATCCCGAATTCGTGATGAATTTATCGCCCGCCGGACAAACTTTGTTCCAATGGGGGATGGCTGGGGGTGGAGTAGTTTATATCATTTTTGGCGCAGCAGCGGTTGCTCTCTATGCCTATCGGACGTTGGGGCTGGGTGCAACTCTGACATTTTTGCTGCCTTCTGTGTTTTTATCTTTGAGTAGCGAGTTGTTGGGAACGAGTACGGGTTTTCCCTTCGGCCATTACCACTATTTAAGCGGGTTGGGCTACAAAATTGCAGGGCTGGTGCCGTTTACAATTCCCATGTCGTGGTTTTATCTAGGACTGGTTTCATATATAATTGCTCGCGCTGGGCTGGCTGGTGGTAAAGGCGAATTGAATTGGGTGCGCCAAATAGGCGCGATCGCCCTTGGCGCTCTATTATTGACAGCTTGGGATTTTGTACTAGATCCGGCGATGAGTCAAACTTCTGTACCTTTTTGGGAGTTTGAGGAACTTGGCGCTTTCTTTGGGATGCCTTACCGCAATTTGGCGGGCTGGATGGGCACCGGGGCGCTGTTTATGTCCTCCGCAGCTTTCTTTTGGAGAAAAACTTCGATAAAATTAGAGCGATCGGAATTGAGTTTGCCTTTAATTGTTTATTTGGTAAACTTTGCTTTCGGAGCAATTATCACTGTCACTTCCTTGGATTCTCGGTTCTGGTTCCCAACATCGCTAGCTGTGCTTCTGGGTGTAGTTCCGGCGATCGTATTAAGCTCGATCGCTAAACCCGCAGCAGATGACATAACAGAAGCAATTCCGTCTTTGGAATCTGCTCTCAAAGCTGAAATTCCATCTCAGCGCGTAGGCGCTTTGCGGAAGTAAGCGGCTGATGAGGAATCATATCGTTTCCGGTCGATTGACTGCAATAATATTCGTTCGTAGTGCGGACTTTAGTCCGCACTCAGGCTGCGGACTTAAGTCCGCACTACGAACCGTTTTTGTTATGGTAATTGAGCGGACACGAGCTCACTGCTGATTTGGCAAAAATTCACAGGAAATTTTGAGCTAATTTAAAAACCCGGTTTTAACAAGAAACCGGGTTTTTCAGCAATTATATTTTCATGCCAAATTCCTGTAATATGTTTGATGTCATATCGTGTCCGATCGTCAATTAACCGCAATAATATTCGTTCGTAGTGCGGACTTTAGTCCGCTCCGATCTTGCGGACTAAAGTCCGCACTACGAACCGTTTTTGTTGTGGTAATCGATAGGACATGATATCAAAAGTTGATTAAATTTTTCAAATTGACACCAGCCGTAATTCCAAATTATTCAATTGAAAATCTAAAATCTAAAATCTAAAATCCTATGATCGATCCTAACCACCTTACAATCATCATCCCTGCCGCACTTTTGCTGTTGCAATTACCCGCTACCGCCCTTTTAATGTCGCGGTTAATTAAAGGCCCATCGCGCATCCCGCCCCTGGAACCAGATTCCCCGACGCTGGACTTGTTGGGTGCTTGTACTGCGGTGGTGCCGACTTTGAACGAAGCAGAAAGAATTGCACCTTGTTTGGAAGGATTGAGTCACCAAAGTTACGAGCTCCGAGAGGTGGTAGTTGTTGACAGCTATTCGGTAGATGGAACAGGGGATTTAGTCAAAGCTGCCGCCGAAAAAGACCCCCGGTTTCGCTTAATTAACGACGATCCGTTACCGCCTGGTTGGGTGGGGCGTCCGTGGGCGCTGAATTGGGGTTTTTTGGCAACTTCCGAGAAGTGCGAGTGGATTTTGGGGATAGATGCGGATACTCAGCCGCATCCGGGTTTGATCGCGAGTTTGCTCAAAACTGCTGCTGCTGGAAATTACGATTTGATTTCGCTGTCGCCGCAGTTCATTCTCAAGTATCCGGGCGAGTTGTGGCTGCAACCTGCGCTGTTAATGACTTTGGTGTATCGCTTCGGCCCCACGGGAACTGGCGGGGATGTGCCGGAACGGGTGATGGCAAACGGTCAGTGTTTCCTCTGCAAGCGCGAGGTTTTGGTGGCTTTAGGGGGCTATGAAGTCGCAAAAGGTTCTTTTTGCGATGATGTGACTCTGGCTCGCTATGCTGCGGCTCAGGGCTTTAAGGTGGGCTTTTTGGATGGGGCGAAAGTCTTGAAGGTGCGGATGTATGAGGGGGCGATCGAGACTTGGAATGAATGGGGGCGATCGCTCGATCTCAAAGATGCTGCTTCTAGCGGTCAAATTTGGGGCGATTTGTGGCTGTTGTTGGCGGTTCAAGGTTTGCCGGTGCCGATCGTCCTTTGGTATTTGCTATCGGGTTCCCTACCTGCGATCGCTGTATCTGGGCAGTTTGGGCTGTGGGGATTGAATGTATTTTTGGTTGCGGTGCGATCGGCTTTGTGTTTTGCGATCGCTCCGAGTTACGATCGCACCCAAGCTTCTGGTAAATGGCTATTTTGGCTGTCACCTTTAGCCGATCCGTTAGCGTTTGTGCGGATTCTAATTTCTGCGTTTAATCAGCCGACTCAGTGGCGCGGCCGCAAGTATAGTTAGCTTATGAGAGGCGGATCGCGATTGGAATGGGCGATCGAATTTACATTTGTGCGATCGGCTGATTTGATATTACACTCGCGACTCAGTTTCAATTATAATAGTATGTATCGATATGCTGCCAATCTGGCGATCGAAAAGTATTTGTTCTAGACTGAGGGTCGGAGCTATGATCGACTGTCTCAATTTGGCTCGCTACTTCATTATCAGAGCTTATGAAGATGGTATAGAAGCTGACATGACTAATATGAAGATTCAGAAGCTTTTATACTACGCACAGAGCTTGCATTTGGCACTCTATGATGAGGCCTTCTTTGGAGAAGAAATCCAAGCATGGCGCTACGGCCCTGTTTGTCCTCCTGCTTATAGGTTTTACAGTGAGTTTGAAGCTAGCCAGCTACCTATTCCTAACAAAGAATCCTTATTGCAGCTTACCTCTGATAAGCAAGAGCTTTTAGAAGAAATTTGGGGATATTTCGGTGGTTATCATGCTTATGGATTAAGCAATATGACTCACGGTGAATTTCCTTGGAAAAAAGCTCGTAAAGGTCTACTTCCTGAAGCAAGTTCAACGGAGCCAATTCTTCTCGAAGACATGAAAGCATTAGGTTATCAGAAGCTCGATTTGATAGAGCGCAAGCACCCCGCATACGAACTAGCAATGTCTGAAGTTTTGAAGGATACCTTTGATTCCGAATCATCAAATCGTATTGAAAAAGGAGAAGTCCATGAGTGGCTCAACTCCCTTCTCGATTGAAGCTTCCGACAATTTCAACCGTTCCTTTAAAAAACTTGCAAAAATTCACGGAGCTAGCTTTGTTGAAATAATTTCAAAAGTTTTGGAAGAATTAATTGATTACCAATATCCAAACAATTCCCGTAATGAGCCTTTACCGGGAAAAATTAAGTTGCCAGAAGAATGGACATTTCACAAGATAGATTTTAGGATTGCTAAAGGAGCTTCGGGACAGATTAGACTAATGTACTTAGTTAACGCAACTACTTGTATTATTAAACTCGTTTGGATTTACAGTCACGAGCAGTTTTCAAAACGTCCTGCTGATGCGGATTTAAAGAGTGTACTTAGAGAAATTTTAGAATTTTAAATCAACAAACTGAACAAGACTTCGGAGAGTTTAATTGCCGCTCCAAAGATAGCTTTAAACCCGGTTTCTACGAGTTTTGCGTTGACGATAAATCTACAAAGAAACCGGGTTTTTGAGGTCAGGAATGCCCACCGATTGCGATCGGGGCGCACTGCATTCTCCCTTTTTCAAGCCTTCAGCAAAGCTTTAGATGCCGATTCCCCAGCGATTCGGAGTTGCCTCCTCAATTGCAGATTCAGCAGCACCAACACAGTCCACTGGCAGAGTATCGAGACACAAATGTCATATATTGACTGGTCTCTCAAGGCAGATGAAGATCCAAAGATGGGAAATACTAAAGACAGCCAAATGAAAGGAGCTTTTGCTGGGTAGAGGGAAAGCACAGACAAAATAATTGGTGGTAAAAGGATAGCCCCTCCGACTGTACAAGTCGCCCAAACTGCTTGATTTCGGATTTTTGCGAACATGAATAGCTGAGTGAGGCCGGCGTAAATCAGGATAAGATTGATAAACGCAATCATCGCAGGAAAAGCGGTGTGATTCACCAGCAGCCAAGGTGTTAAAATCATTGTCGAACTGAGGAGATTGATTGCTATTGCAATTGGTGCTGGACTTTTTTCGCTCCAAATTAAATCGAGTATTGGGTATTTGCGCCACAACTTCTGACTACTCGGAACGATTTGTTTCCGATACCTCGCCCAATCATACAAAGCTTGTCTTTCCGAGGTTAAAGCCGCAATCAAAGCTAAAAAAACCATCAAATTTGGGATCGACAAACAGACGATTTCATCAAGGGAGTATTTATTTGATTGGAGTGCAAATCCTAAAATTATTGACTGATAGGAAATCACCAGCAAATAACTTTGTCGCTTGCTCAAAACAGTTGCGGTGGGGTTGGGAAAGCGACGCTGCCATCCCTGGTATATCCAATAGGTTGCCACTGCACAAATCAATAAAGATAAGGCGGTAGAAGACACAAGATTTTTGCCAATCTGCAAATGGAACCATTCCAGACTATCGAACTCCTCAGTTAACCAGTTAAGGTTAGAATGGGATGACTCATTAACTTGATAAGCTACCTGTTTCAAGACAGCAGCCGGAGAGAAAAATGCTAACAAGTCCGCAGCATTGCCGACTGATGGTGCCTTAAAAGCTGTGCTAATAAAACCCAAAACCGCAGCACTAGCCAGCCAAGGCTGAAACCCTCCCAACCAACTGGTTGTTAAACCAAATAGCATTGCACCGCTGTAAAATAAAGCACAGCTAGCTACCATTGCTATGTCGAAACATAAAATATGATGCAGAGGTATTTGAGCTGCTAATCCGCTGTACAGGTGCAGCGGTACAGCAAGAATTGCTGCCAGATACAGTAAAATTGGGACGCCGAGAATTTTACCCAGAAAAATTGTGTTGGCAGATTGGGGGCTGAGGCGAATAAAGTTGAGTGTACCTCGACGTTCCTCTTTGTCTAAGTCGCTCACAAGCATATAAGTGCCGGCTACTAAAAGTGCGATCGCACTAAATATGCTCAGGTAAACGAATATTTCTAGCCACCAAGAGGGCCAGTTAATGATGAAATTTCCTGCCGCATCTTGGATACACTTGATTGCATCACTTTTGGGATTGCCATCAAATCCAGTGCAGAATCTGTGATGAATGGGGTACTTGTAATCGCTGGGAAGAGGCGCAACGGGTATCTGGCTCCTCGACGACAAAAACAGCACCAGTTGACTGCTGAGGGAAAGGACGCTGGCGATCGCAATATTGCCCATTTTCAGCCGGCCTTTAAGTTCTCGAAATAACTGGGAATTCCAGTTACCGATTGTGTCTAGCAAGTTGAGAGTCATAGATAATTGTTTTGAGTTGTGAGTGAACAATTGGAAATCGGGTGATTTATTTAATAGTCTTGAACTGGGTGCAGCGACCTGTGCAAGGCAAATATGTTTGTAGGGGCGAAGCATGACCGCAGTCAATATGGGATTATAACTAATAACTTATATGCGGTCATGCTTCGCCCTCTTCAAAACCCAGATGCACCCATTGAACGCATTTAGACCACAGAAACCGGGTTTTTTTGTGAGTCTCGTGGCTCCGATGAAAGATTTTGGTAAAAACCAGGTTTTTGACCGCCCGTGCGTCCAAGGCTATTTAAGATGCTTGTTTGTGTCCCATTTTCAGAAAGATAGTTTCTAAGTCTTCTTGAGTGCAGTGAAATTCTGTGAGGGGAATATTGGCATTGACGAGCGATCGCAATAAATTCGCTGCATCTTCCCGGCTTCCTGAAAAATGAACGCACACCTGCTGAGTTTCCGGCACTATTTCCCAACTTTCAACCCAAGGAAAGTTCTTGAGTTCGGATGTCAGTGCTTCTATATTGCCCAAAGTTGACAGGAAAATTTGCTGTTTCCCGAGGCGTTTGTAAAGTTCTTGTAAAGGGGCGCTTTCCACAAGATAGCCCAATTCCATAATCCCTACCCAGGTGCAAAGTTCGGCTAAATCGCTGAGAACGTGGGATGATATGACTACGGTCATGCCGGCTTGTTGCAAGGATTTGATGATTTCGCGAAATTGCGATCGCGCGATCGGATCTAAACCCGAAACTGGTTCGTCTAACAGCAACAACAGCGGTTCGTGAATAATCGTGCGCCCCAAACTCAGGCGCTGCTTCATTCCCCGCGACAGAGTGGAAATTAAGCTGTTGCGCTTGTTGGTTAATTGCACGAGTTCTAAAACTGCATAGATGCGCTCTCTGCGCCGGGGTTGTCGCAGGTTGTAGAGTCTGGCAAAGTAATCTAAATAATCGCAAACAGTCAAATCGTCGTAAAGCGGAAAATCGTCGGGAAGAAAACCGATGCGCTGTTTGAGAGTGGGATTAGATCGATCGCGCAACAAGCGTTTGCCGTTGATGTAAATCTCCCCTGTAGTAGGTTCTTCAGCGGAGGCCAACATTCGCAGCAAGGTAGTTTTGCCCGCACCGTTGGGGCCGATGAGTCCGCAGATTTCGCCAGCGGCGACTTGCAAGTCGATGTCATTGACGGCAATATGGCGATCGAATTGTTTGGTAAGTCCGCGAGTGTCTATTGCTAATTCTTTTGCCATAGTTAAAAGGCGAGTGAAATTGGCTGCGGTTTGTCTCTAGAAAAGGAAGTTTAAGCTTGTATCTAGCTTAGCCTTTTGATACAGCAGTTGTCAGGGGGATTGCGGAAAATTAACTGTTAAATTTTAAAAAGATTACGATTTATGTTTAAAAATAAGCTCGCTCAGTATTTAAACTAAATCTCAAAAATAATCCAACTTTTGTGGCCTGGGGACGCGAGTCAGTCCAAAATGTAAAAACTAAAACAGCTTATTATTATACCAGCCAAAGATTGCTAACGCGATTCCATAATTTAGGTTGGTTAGCGAAATCACAGACAGTAATTTTAGACGATCTATAGACTTGTAAGTAAGGTGCGTCAGACTTAGGCTGCGTGCGAAATAATTAGATTGTGGGCTTGACGCACCCTACAATATATGTGTTCGTTGTGTAAGTCATCAACTACAAAACTGCCATAACAATTAAGGCTAACAAGCAGCTTAACTGCATCCCTAAGCTTAATACCCTAAACATGGGATTGAGACCGGCGATGTGAATCATTGAATGCAGCAGCCGAAATACAATGTAGGCAACAATCAGCGAATCTACGGCTATTCCAGAGACGCCCCTAACTGTTAGCATAAAAAAAACTCCCAAATACAAAGGCAGGTTTTCTATCAAGTTAGATTGTACTCTAAATAGTCGCCACAGCAAGCTTTCATCGTTTTGTGTACCAAAATCTTTGGGAGATCCGCCCGCAGATAGATGCCGAATCCTGACTGCTATGAGGGCGATGACAATTGCGATCGTCCACAGGATGAAAATTACCAAACCCCAGAGAGGGAGGGTCATATTTGTCGTTTGAATTTGGATCATCTTTCTACCTGGCGAAACTGCTGCTAATACTTTAGAAAAGTTACCACTCAGGAATCTAGGAGAAAATTGCAGAATTTTAGTAAAAAATTGCCTTCGCCTTGCACTTATTGCAGCAACAGCAGGATCTCGTCACACCAAGCTAGCCAGCCTGTTTCGTAGTGAATCCCGCGCAGTAAAGTCATGTACTGAAATTTTAGGCTGTTTGACAACTTTTGGGGATTTGTAAATTCCTGGGTTTTAATTTGTTGATAAATCATTAATCGCTGCTGATGTTGCTGGCGGTGCACTTCGAGTTTTGCCACGATTATCTGAGGAGACACCAGATAGCCAGCATAGAGTTTGACGAGTAACTCATCTTTGATTGGTGCCATCTCCTCCGACTCAGCAATCCATTGACACAACTGCTGTTTACCCAATCCCGTCACGGTATAGATACGTTTGTCGGGTCGATTTTCCTGCTGTACGGATTCGGCTTGCAGCCACTGCTTTTCTTCGAGGCGGCTCAATTCTCGGTAAATCTGCTGGAAGCTGGCACTCCAAAAAAAACCAACCGATCCTTCCACAGAGGGATTGAAGCGCTTGGCTAGGTCGTAGCCACTGCTGGGGGCGCTTACTAAGACTGACAGAATGGCATAGCTAAGAGACATA
Source organism: Microcoleus sp. PH2017_05_CCC_O_A (assembly GCF_020738785.1). NCBI lineage: Bacteria > Bacillati > Cyanobacteriota > Cyanophyceae > Oscillatoriales > Microcoleaceae > Microcoleus > Microcoleus sp. PH2017_05_CCC_O_A. The sequence continues at coordinate 22,778 of NZ_JAEQCB010000170.1, forward strand.
GGCTAGGGGTTGACATACTCACTAAGTTGAATATATCATAAATTGTATATTCAATTTAGTGAATAGTCGTGAGATTGAATATGTAATTTCCAGGTAGTAAGATTTTCAAGGAGTTTGAAGATGGCAAATGCAAACAGATATTCGATTTACCAGATCGATTTGCCGGATCGCGCGGAAGCAGTGGTGTTTGTCAACGGCTTTGTGGCACGCGATCGCGCGGGGTTTTTCTGGATGTGGAAAAATCTAGTGTCGATCGGCACTTCGACTGGTAAAGCTGAAGGCTGCGTGCAAGTGAAAGCAGGAATTTGTGGGCCAAAGGAAGTGATTATGGTCAGTTACTGGCGTTCAGAAGCCGATCTGAAACAGTTTTTCCGAGGTGAAGCCCATCGGCGGATGATGCAGTTTGTGTTGAAAAATCCTGATAGCCTCTGTTTGTATAACGAGACATACACACCTTCGCAAAGTGGGAAATACAGCCACGAACCGCAAGGGATGGCAACGCTTTATCCTAGTTTTGCAAAATGAGCAATAACGTGCCAAGTAGCTTGATGTTCGGGCAGCATCCCAATTTGGTAAAAAGCATTTTTTACGCAGTGCGAGCGTCTCGCTCGCGTGCTTTATAAAGCTTTGCTGTGCGGGGACAGCACTACAAATGCAAAACTGAGATGCTCCCGCTGAGGTAACAGAAAATCTGATGTCAGTTCTCGGCTAAAATCAATTAGCTCGATCTGCTTTTGCTGTGGTATTTCATCTTTCGCTAAAAAAAAGTAAATCTAAAATCTACCAGAAAGAATTGGTTGAAAGCCGGAACCATTTGAGGGAGAAATTAAAAAGACGATTCATTACTCCAATTCTCTGACTTAAGGGTAGAGGTAGCTCTCAAACTGTCAACTGTCAACTGTCAACTGTCAACTGTTGAAAATCTACAATCGACTGAGGGCCACACCATTCGATCGAGCAAATGTTCGATCGCACTTGGGAGATTCTCGCAAAAACCAGTGTGTACCCGTTTTCTTGAGGAATTACCGTAATCGCGATCGCAAGTGCGATCGACTCGTCATTCGTCTGGGCGATCGAATCATAATCTTCTGGATTCACAAGATTTGACATGATTTTTAAATCACCTAAAGTAACCAAAGAGAGATAGAAATCGATTTTGGAAAATGAGCCGATTCTACTAAGAAGCCGGAATTCTTATCCATCCTAACAACTCCTTTGGGAATACAATCAGTAAATTCCCACTTTAACGAAGTTTCCCAAGCTGTTTCAAAGCACTTACTACCGCCTCCGCACGAGTTTGTACTCCCAGCTTTGAGTAGATATGTTCTAAATACTTTCTGACTGTACCAATGCTCAGACTCAGTGTTGCCGCAATTTCTGGATTAGTCTTACCTTGCGTCACCTCAAACAATACTTCTGTTTCCCGCTTGGTTAATCCTAGGAATTCCAAAGATACGGATGATAGAGTTAAAAACTCCTCTTCTTCAAGCAACAATAGATATTTTTCCAGCGGTTGCTCAGTCAGAAAGCGTACAATTAATTGTTTTCCTGCTTGTTCTAATTTCAGCGGTAAATGAGGTGCAGGGATTTCATCACTTGGTGTTACCAGCGACAACTGATATTTAACCCATCTCTGCAAATTGTCTGGCAAACATTTTGTTGAAAAATGTGAGTCTTGAAAATACTGTTTCAGCCAATGCAAAGCTCGTTCGCTCATGAATTGAACTTGCCCATCTCCGTTGAGAGAAATAATTCCTAATGCCTCCAGAGTATGACGCTGTTCTACCCACTCCTGTTCTATTTGGGTAAACTGATTCATGTTTTGCTGGGCTTGTACCAGATGAGGGTGCAGTAAATTGAATAAATAGCGATCGCGCTCAGTAAAAATCCGATCTCCCAAAAGTGTAATCGCAATAATATCATCTTGTCCAGAGTAGAGCTTGCTCGCAGATTTAGCAGCCAAAGCAAGAGGTAGTGAAACTGCGATCAGATCCTTGATTCCTCTAGGCTGCATCACCTTTCCATACAATCCTTCCAGACGGTGCAGTTGCTGCTCGTTTAAGAAGTCTGAAACCTTATGCGCTCGATTGTCACGAGTTCGGAGATAATTACCGACTAGAGGGTTTTCGTAAAAATGCTGGTGAGCAACTTTCTCAAAATTCACTGTATCAAGGCGATCGAACCCAGGGGCGGGTTTATAGTCGAGGGAGGTAGTCTTGCTATTCTCGAAGGAGAGGGTGGTGTAGGTGTAATCTACTGCGGAAATAACCTTCGAGACGATCGCCAGCAGATGAGATGAGAAATCCTCAACGCTACAAGTTTTGTATAGTTCCTGTAGGCATCCTGAAAAAATTTGAAAATCATGCTGAGTTAAGTGTTGCATTGTCCCTGATAAAATAGTCGCTAATCATTCGGACTCGATATAGAGTAAGACGAGTTGCGAGGAGAAATAGATGCTTTTGTATCTTTTTTGTAACAATTGACTACGGCAAATGACGGGTTGAATCTAGATTTGAGATATGACAAGCTTTAAAAACAGTTGACAGTTGACCTGGGACAGTTGACAGTTGACCTGGGACAGTTGACAGTTGACCTGGGACAGTTGACAGTTGATTAACATAACAAAAACGGTTTGTAGTGCGGACTTCAGTCCGCAGCTTGAGAGCGGACACTCCCGACGCACGCGCGATCGAATCTTATAGCGGTTAAATGACACTACGAATGTAACAACAAGTCCTAAGTTCAAGTTGGAATAGTTGAAATAGTTAAAATGTCACTAACCCCAGCCTTAAGGCATGGGGCTTGAAAGAGGGAGATTCACCAACTTCTTAATTTGAGACTAAAATAGTGTCTAGACGCCAACCGCATCGTTGGGACAAAAAACTGAACAGCCTGGGCGTGGTAGCTCGAAATACGTCAAGAATGCCTCCCTAGTTTTTAACCTCTATAGCTGTCAGTGTCGAAGGGAAATATATACTCGCAAGAGACTTACCGTAAATGTTTGTACCAGTTCTAGATAGTGAAAACAGACCGCTAATGCCTACTACGCCAAGTCGTGCGCGGCGTTGGATTAAGGCGGGCATCGCCACCCCATTTTGGAAAAAAGGAGTGTTTTGCGTTCGACTCAATGTAGAACCATCAAACACGCACCGCCAACCAATAGCAGTTGGTATTGACCCAGGTTCAAAGCGAGAAGCTTTTACAGTCAAATCCAAAGCTCATGCCTACCTCAACGTGCAAACCCACGCCGTCGATTGGGTGAAAGACCATATTGAGACACGGCGAAATATGCGACGCGCCAGACGTTTTCGCAAGACGCCATGCCGCCAAAACCGAGCAAACCGACTGGTCAACAAACATCGCCTGCCCCCATCGACTAAGGCGAGGTGGCAGTGGAAATTAAGAATAGCTAAATGGCTAACCTTGATGTTTCCGGTATCAACTTTCGTCGTCGAAGATATCAAAGCCCGAAAGAGGAAAAACGCACGCAAGTGGAACGTGTCGTTTAGCCCTCTGGAAGTAGGCAAACGCTGGTTTTATCGGGAACTTACTCGTATTGCACACCTTGAAATCAAAACGGGTAACGATACCTACAATCTGCGTCAAAGTCTGGGACTCAAGAAATCAAAGCAGAAATTGTCAAACAAATTTGAGGCTCACTGCGTTGATTCTTGGGTGCTTGCTAATTGGTATGTTGGAGGACATTTTGAACCCGATAACACAGTGTTGATAGAAGTGATGCCTCTGGAGTTTCACAGAAGACAGCTACATCGATTGCAACACGCTCCCGGTCATATTCGTTCTAGATATGGCGGTACGATTAGCGCAGGGTTTAAACGCGGCTCAATCGTCAAACATCCCAAGTATGGGTTTTGCTATGTCGGTGGCTGGCAAGCGTCACCAACGAAAAAAGACCCAAACCGGAAAACAATTAGTTTGCACAGTTTAGGGACTGGCAAGCGGTTGTGCCAAAATGCGTTGCCGGGAGATTGTAAGTTTTTGTCCCCGAACTCGTGGCGCATTGCCAATTAATTGTAAAGCCGTCCTATAAGGACGGGGTTTCACACCGATTTTTCTGATGACTAAACTGCCGCAAAAGCGCAAGCGCCGAGGCGTGATTCTTTCAGATTGGGGTTTGCAGCGTCTACAGAATACCCAGGAACAATTAGCCATTGCTGAAAATGGCGGTTCTGCTTACACATTAGAGCGATTAAGCAATTTGACAGGGCTCAGTGCTCGATCGATCGGACGGCTGCGAAGTGGCAAAGCAGCAGTCGATCGCCAAACCCTAGAAGAGTTATTTCGCGCCTTTAACCTGACTATAACCGAGCAAGACTACATCCAGCCAGAACCAACAACCGCAGAACGCCAGCCTGTAAAGTCGATCGCCCAAAATTGGGGAGAAGCCATAGATGTTTCCCGCTTTTACGGGCGTACCGCAGAACTTACCACCCTCACCCAATGGATTTTACAAGATAATTGTCGGTTGGTGTGTATTTTTGGGATTGGTGGCATCGGGAAAACCGCTTTATCTGTCAAATTAGCAGAACAGCTACAAAACCAATTTAGCTACGTCATTTGGCGAAGCCTCCGCAATGCCCCGCCGCCGGAAATTTTCTTAGCAGAATTAGTCTCATTTCTCTCAGGACAACAGGATACAAAAGCAGAAATTAGCAGCTTGATTCAGTGTCTGCGGAATCATCGCTGTCTGATCGTTATAGACAATACCGAAAGCCTGTCACAACCAGGGGATCAGAGTGGACAATATCGTCCCGGCTATGAAGCTTACGGAGAAATGTTGCGCGCGGTGGCCGAAACTCGCCATCAAAGCTGTTTGGTGTTAACCACCAGGGAAAAATGCCCTCAATTTGCTCAATCGGAAGCGGGCGACTTAGCAGTACAAAGCTTGTCCTTGGGCGGTTGTCCAGAAGCCTCCGAAGCATTGATTGAGGCGACGGAATTAACTGGATCGGACAGTCAAAAACAGGATTTGTGCGATCGCTATCGATGCAATCCCCTAGCCTTAAAAATCGTTGCCACCACCATTCGAGATTTGTTCAGCGGCAATATTGGTCTTTTCCTAGAACAAAACGTTACTGTATTTGGTGATGTTTCAGATTTGATTCAACAACAATGCAGTCGTCTTTCAATCTTAGAGACTCAAGTAATGTGCTGGTTGGCGATCGATCGCGAATGGGTTTTCTTTGCCGAACTTCGAGAAGATTTGAATGCTGGCATATCCCAAACGCAGTTGATGGAAGCCCTGCAAAATTTGAAATGGCGATCGTTGATTGAAACTAACGCAGGTCAGTTTACATTACAACCTGTGGTGATGGAATATGTCACGCAGACACTGATCGATCGCATTTGTGACGAAATTGCCGATCGCTCATCGCCGACTCCATTGTCAAATTCTTCCCTATTGCAAACCCATGCCTTAATCAAAGCACAGGACAAAGACTACATTCGCGACAGCCAAAATCGCATGATTTTAAAGCCACTGAGCGATCGGTTGCTGAGTCAATTGGGTTCTCAAAAAGACATCGCATATCAACTAAAACAAATTCTATATCGCCTGCAAACCGAGTGTCCGAATCAGGCTGGATACACTGGTGGCAATATTATCAATCTATTACGCCACCTTCAGATTGACCTAACTGACTACGACTTTTCCTATCTCAGCATTTGGCAAGCCGATCTTCAGGATGTGAACCTGCATCGAGTCAATTTCACCCATTCTGACCTATCAAAATCGCGGTTTACCCAACCGTTAGGCAGTATTTTAAGGGTTGCATTTAGCCCCGACAGTCAACTGCTAGCAACTGGAGATAGCAATAATCTGGTGTCCCTATGGCAAGTTTCTAACGGACAATCCAGAGCCATATTTAGATCGCATCACGGTTGGGTTTGGGCGCTGGCTTGGAGTCTCTTTCCCTTGCCTCTTAACGGGGGAAACGAAGCAGGGTATGTCCTCGCCAGCGGCGGTGCCGATCGAACTATCAGACTGTGGAGTATTGAATCAGAAAGTTGTTTGGCAATCTTGCAAGGACATCAGACTACCATCAGAACCCTAGCATGGCAGCCGCACGGACACATCCTTGCTAGCGGGGACGATCGCCAGATTCGACTGTGGGATACTCGTACCAAAGAATGTTGCCAGATTTTGCAGGGCCACAGTAATTGGGTGATGTTTGTTGCTTGGAGTCCCGACGGTCAAATCCTCGCCAGTGCTTCCTTAGATGGAACGGTTCGAGTCTGGGATATACAGAATGGTGAGTGCCTGAAAATCTTATCCGAACATACTAAGGGAATTTGGTCAATTGCTTGGAGTCCCAACGGAGAACTTCTCGCCACAGGGAGTCAAGATCGAACCGTGAAGATTTGGGATGCCGACAGCGGTAAATGTCTCAAAACCTTGCAAAGAGACGATCGGGCAGTATTTTCAGTCGCCTGGAGTCCCGATAGCAGAATGCTCGCCAGCGCTAGCGGAGACCAGAATATCGCGATCTGGGATATAGAAAGCAGTCAATGCTTGCAAACCTTACAGGGAGACAGCAATTCGATTTGGAACGTGACTGTAGCTTGGAGCCCAGACGGGAAAACGATCGCCAGTGGTTCCCACGATCAAACCGTGCGACTGTGGGAGGTCGATCGCAGTCGATCGAATCAGTGCCGAAATTTCAAAACATTGCAGGGATACAGCAATTCTATGTTTGCGGCGGTTTGGAGTCCCGATGGTACGATCCTTGCCAGCAGCAGTGGCGATCGTCTGGTTCGGTTGTGGAATCCTCGCACAGGTCAATGTTTGAAAACATTAAAGGGTCACACCAATTGGATTTGGGGTTTAGCCTGGAGTCCCGATGGCACTACCCTTGCTAGCGGATCCGATGACTGCACGGTTCGACTCTGGGATGCCAGCAGCGGCCAATGTTTGGCAACCCTCGAAGGACACGCAGCCTGGGTTTGGGCTGTCGCTTGGAGTCCCGACAGTCAAATTCTTGCCAGCGCGGCGGGCGGCCTGAATATTCGGTTGTGGGATGTTAAGCACCGGAAATGCCTGAACATCTTGCAGGGAAATGACAGTTGGGTTGGGAGTTTAGCCTGGAGTCCCCACGGCAAAATCCTTGCTAGCGGTTCCCACGATGGAAATCTGCGACTCTGGGATAGCAGCACCGGTCAATGCGTGGATGTCTTGCAGGGACATGAAAGTTCCATTAGATATGTATCTTGGAGCCCGGATGGCCAAACCCTTGCTAGTGCTTCCCAGGATCTGAGCATCCGACTCTGGGATAGCTGTACTGGCAAGTGTCTGAAAATTTTGCAGGGACACAGCGATATGGTAAAAGCAGCAGTCTGGAGTCCTGACGGTGAAATGCTGGCCAGTTGTTCGCACGATCGAACTATTCGACTCTGGGATGCGGGCACGGGAGAATGCACGAAAATTCTACAGGGACATACAAGTCAAATTTGGTCTGTTGCTTGGCGTCCTGTTGTCTCGAATGAGGCAGAAAATCGCGACTTTGTTCTTGCAAGCACCAGCGCTGATGAGACGATTAAGCTGTGGGATGTCAACACAGGTGAATGTTTGAAAACTCTCAGAGCCGATCGCCCCTATGAAGCTATGAATATTACCGGAGTCACGGGTATTACACAAGCTCAGAAAGCCACTTTGGAGGTGTTGGGGGCACACAGTTGACAGTTGACAGTTGACAGTTGACAGTTGACAGTTGACAGTTGACAGTTGACAGTTGATACCCGGTTTCTTAAAGAAACCGGGTTTCTATGTACCTCACTTACCACCAAACCAGATTTGGGATCTAAACCAAATTGTTAGCTACCGAACTGTCTACTGTATCGTTGCCTCCGAGCATCGAAACTCCCAAAGGAAAATTATTGGCATCTGCGATCGACAAAAAAACTGTTTCGGATGTATTGTCGCCAATTAAGCGGCGCGGTTCGGATGGATCTGTTTGTAAAGCCATGATGTCTTACCTGATAAAAAATCTCGGTTTTGATGCAGAATTTTTGCTAGAAACAGGGTTTCTATGTACCTCACTTACCACCAAACCAGATTTGGGATCGTGGCAAATTAAAATCCTTGAACCGAGATGATATTGCCTTGAACCTGGGCTGGAGTTACACCATCAACAAAACCCAATATATTGCCGGAATTTTTAACTTTGATGAGAGTTCCTGTCGTTACAATAGGGCCAGGATTTAGTAAACTTGTCAGACCTTGGTCTTTTAAAACTTGTGGCCCGTCAAACCCCAATATAATTGTCACATTTGTCAGGTTTTCCAAAACTACATCGCCAGCAGTCAAACCCCCTGCTAATCCAATTCGATCGAAACCAACTCTGAAAAGGCTAATCAGATCCGCATTATTGATATCTGTAACTCCGGGTTCTGCTTGCAAGACATACAAGTTGCTGCCGATTTTAGGCCCAGAAATATTGTCATCAAATCCCAATAAAATATCTCGTCCCAAACCCCCAATAAGAGTGTCATACCCATTACCGCTAACTAAGAAATCATTGCCTCTACCGCCCAATAAAATATCGTTTCCCCCAAACCCATAAATCAAATCTGCATCTTGCCCTCCGCTGAGATAGTCATTTCCAGCCTCTCCACCTAGTAAGTCTTTCCCCCTGCCTCCAAATAAGGAATCATTACCCGAGTTTCCCCTGAGAACGTCTTCTCCTTCATTGCCATACACCAAATTGTTAGCTGCTGAAATGTTAACTGTATCGTCACCTTCGAGCATCCAGACTCCCAAAGGAAAATTATTGGCATCTGCGATCGATAAAAAAACGTTTTCGGATGTATTGTCACCAATTAAGCGGCGCGGTTCCGATGGATCTGGTTGTAAAGCCATGATGTCTTACCTGATAAAAAGTTGTCATTGAAATAATGAACCTAGAATTGTTTAACAACAATTAAAATTCAAATAATTACAATTTTTGGAGTTAAACAAATAGGTAAAGTCGCATGAAATTTGCAAGCTGACTATTTATGGGTCGCAGTGCCTATAAACAGACTCAAGCTTTTGATTAAAATTCTTACAAATTTAAACAGTGCTCCGACTTATCAGCACATTAACAAAATAACTCAACTCCATGAATCATGTCCAGGACAGTTAGCCACTTAAGCTAGCCACTTAAGAAAGGCTACCAAACAAAAGATTTTTTAATTTTCAAAGCGCCGATGTTAATTTTTTATGTTCCGGCACACAAATAATCAAAGACCGGGTTTTTTACCAAAATCCTTGGTTGAAGTCCATAGATTAGGTAAAAAACCCGGTTTTTTTTAGCTAATTTGTCCAGGAATGTCCTAGCAAGCGCGACAAGTCCTAAGGAACAAAGACGATATCCGAATCGGGACGAAATCCACCCGGTATTTTGGCAAATTGCTGGTTTTTAAACGACAGCGCACCAGTGCTGTTATTGTATTGAAATTCACTGACTGAAGACACTCCCATTCCACTTACCGAGACTTGGACTTTATCACCTTCCCAGTAATGAAAGTCTTGGATCAAATCAATGCCTTCATAGGCGGGGGTGGAGTAAAAAATGAAATTATCTGCTCCACCACCACCAAAGAGAGTGTCATTTCCTGGTTCACCAGAAAGATTATCGTTGCCATAACCACCGTCGAGGTAGTCATTACCGAAGGAGCCAAGCAAGAGGTCGTTGTCATATCCACCGTCAAGAGTGTCGTTACCAGTCCAACCATCTAAGGTGTCGTTGCCGGCTTCTCCGTAGAGTTTATCAGCAGAATCGGTACTATTGAATAAACCATTGCTACCGTTGATATAATCATTACCTCCACCTCCCCAGACAGTATCCGCGCCTTGTTCGCCATAGAGGTAGTCATTATCCTCTTCACCGAAGATCTGGTCATTGCCCGAGTATCCCCACAAGGTATCATTTCCAGACCCTCCATACATCGTATCGTTGCCTGCCCCGCCAGATGAGGAGTCGTTACCCGCTAAGGCATAGATAGTATCAGCCCCGCTAGTACCATCCAAATACGTATCGTTGAATGATGTACCGATAATTGGCTTTGCCATCGGAATTTCTCCTAAAATTTGTAGTTTGTTTGCTTGTTTTCTCTGGTTCTCAAAGTTCAGAACCAATCTGCAATTTGCGAATTAGATTCACAATCGATCGATTTTGCGATCGCACAGATACAAGCTGTCGCGATAGGTGAGCGTCGCACTAAACACATTGCTGTGAATCTGAGTTGAATGCGAATTAGAACAATCGGAAATGCCACAATAATTAAACATTATTTAGGTAATTTCCTGATTGGTTGAAATCTAACGCTGCACGCTGATATATCTACTTTGTCCTGAGTGACAGCCAATGTCCAGGACATTTAGACAGTTAAGCTAGCCACTTAAGCTAATATCAAAAAACCACCTATAGATTAAGATTGAAAGATAAATATTACTAAGATTTAATTTTTTTTTAGCAGGGTTAGATTCAGCCATTCAGTCAGTTATGCTGTCATCTAAACAAACAAAAGAGTGCCCAATGGGTACTCTTTTGTTTGCATCCGGTATTGTAACTAGCACGCTACTATAGACTTGTAGGGTGCATCAGATTTTTATGTTTCCCAAAAGGTACGTTGTTGCGCTTCAGCGCTCTTTCTAAATATAACACTGCGAGCGAAAGATTCGCGGACGCTGTTGGGATGAACTCACTCCTTAGAGTTATTGTGTAGCAAGGTATGCGCCTAACAACTCGATTTACAGTCATACCTCATCTATCGCTCGAAAGGCTATATAAAAGAGCGCTGAAGCGCAACTACGTGCCTTTCCGGAGCGCTGAAGCGCAACTACGTGCCTTTCCGGAGCGCTCAAGCGCAACTACGTGCCTTTCCGGAGCGCTCAAGCGCAACTACGTGCCTTTCCGGAGCGCTCAAGCGCGCGCTCAAGCGCAACTACGTGCCTTTCCGGAGCGCTCAAGCGCAACTACGTGCCTTTCCGGAGCGCTCAAGCGCAACAACATACCTTTCCGGAGCGCTCAAGCGCAACAACATACCTTTCCGGAGCGCTCAAGCGCAACTACATACCTAAGATTTAGTGGGGGCAGAACATCCTGTCTGCCCCGTAAATTGCTGATTGAAAATGGTGTAATATCTGAGTTAAACGGACTTAATGTCAAGTCTGTTTAACTCAGATACAATTCAATTCATCCTCATGGCAATAGCACAATATCTCGGGATACTAAGAAGTCTGCTGGCTTATTCTCAAGAGTGGCAAACTTAACTTGACCGAAGAATAAATCACCAGTAGTCTTGCTATAGCTGAATTGGTTTAGGGAAGTAGCACCAAAACTGCGGTGAATTTCAATTTTGTCAACTTCACTTTTCTGGAAGTCTTTGATGGTGTCAATTCCTGTAGGAGCAAAATAGAATCTGAATCCATCCGCGCCTGCACCACCGTAGAGAATGTTATTGCCAGCAGCATCGATATCGCCACCACCAGTTAAGACATCATTACCATTTCCGCCATAAAGAAGGTCATCGCCACCACCACCAGAAAGTTGGTCATTATCATCGTTGCCGTAGAGGATATCGTTACCTTTCATGCCTTGTATGTCATCATTTCCAGCATCACCTAAAAGCGTGTCAATTCCATTACCACCAAGAATGATATCTCTGCCACCTCTACCATTGATTAAATCGTCTCCATCCTCACCTTTGAGGAAGTTCTTGCCAGCGTTACCCAGCATATAATTATTCAATTCGTTACCAGTGCCATCGATATCAGCAGCATCACTCAAGGTGAGGTTTTCGACGTTTGCACCCAAAGTATAGCTGATAGTGGAAGTGACTACGGTATCAGTACCTTCGGCAGCTTTCTCGGTAACTAAATCAGCAACATTATCAACCAAATAAAGGTCATTACCGCTACCACCATTCATGTCGTCGGCACCAGCACGACCATATATGATGTCGTCGCCTGTACCACCATAGATTTGGTCATCGCCATCACCACCATCTAGGAAGTCGTTACCACCTCCACCAAATAAGTAATCGCGATCGCCTAAACCATAGAGAGAGTTGTTCGCATCATTACCTAGAATAGCATTGTGCGCGTTGTTTCCCGTCGCATCAATGGCAGCGGTTCCCTTCAAATGCAGGTCTTCGACGTTCACTCCTAAAGTGTAGCTGACGGTAGATTCTACCAGATCGATACCTTCGGCAGCAGACTCAGTAACTACGTCAGCAATATTATCGACAATGTACTTATCATTACCGCTACCACCATACATTTTGTCTGCACCAGAACCACCATCAAGCTCATCATCTCCTGCTTTACCGTAGAGAGTGTCGTTGCCTGCTAAACCTGTGAGAGTATCGTTATCAGGAGTGCCATGTAGTAAGTCGTCTTTGGGAGTACCTGGAATCTTAGCCATGTTAAATTTCTCCAAAAAAAATGATGAATTTGTCTGAACTGTATCGGGCACTATAAAGTGTCGCGATACGTTAAGAACTTATCTACAAATTGCAAATCTAATTGGCTATTTGCAGATGCCAGATGCGGCGATAGGTGAGCATTGCACTCAAGACTTTGCTGTGAATTTGAGTGAAATGTGAATTGAAATAATAGGACAGATCGCCATACTTAAATAGCATGGGGTTGATTGCCTGATTGGTTGAAATCTAACGCTGCACGCTGATATATCAACTTTGTCCTGATTTATGGTGAACGTCCAGGACAGTTAGACAGTTAAGCTAGCCACTTAAGAAGTAAAGTAAGAATATCTAAAAATCTCTAAGTTATTTTAGGATTGAAATTGAGGGCTGATGTACAAGTTTGCGGCGGCTGCGGAGGATGAATTAGTTGTGTTTGGTGCGGCCAAACCGGGCTACCGCGATGAGGAAGTTGCTGGCTGGATTGATTTTATGCGGCGACAGAAGATCGATCGAGTTTGTTGCTTGCTTCCCCAGACACAACTCATCGGCTATGGTGACTTGTTGGGAAGCTATGGAAATGTTTTTGGGTGCGATCGCGTTTGCTGGGCTCCGATCGCAGATTTTGAATTGGCCGATCGCGAAATTTTAGTCGATCGCATTTTACCGTTTTTGACATCTGCAAGTCGATCGGGCGATCGGGTGGTGGTTCACTGTGCTGGCGGGATTGGGCGCACAGGACAGGTTTTGGCTGCTTGGTTGGTTAGCGGGCGGGGTTTTTCTAACCAAAAGGCGATCGCGGCTGTGAAAAAAACTGGCAGAAATCCTTATGAAGCTGCGATCGCTGCTGTTTTCAAGGGTCGAAATCCGTGGAAAGTCGCTGCTGAACTTGATGCTTTGTTGGATGATTGTCGTTGACAGTTGACAGTTGACAGTTGACAGTTGACAGTTGACAGTTGACAGTTGATCGCTTGAGTGCACTTGATAAAGGAAGGAGGAGGATTGGAGTAATGATATCGTTTCCGGTTACATCGATGTTGTTTAAACAGTCACCGGAAAAGGGTTCCGGCTTTCAACCAATTCTTGGTGGTTAAAAAGTCGGTTTCTGATCTCGCAAATGCCTAAATGGTGTTCAACATAGGAGATCGATCGCCTTCAATGACTATTGACTATTGACTATTGACTGCTGACTACCCTTCGGCTTCGCTCGGGGGGCGAGCTGACTACTGTCAACTGACTACTGTCAACTGTCAACTGTCAACTGTCAACTGCAGTGGCTGGTTTCTGGTATGACTGTGGTGGCAATTTGGGGGCGCAGTATGTGGAGGCTGAAAGGCCAGGAGTTGGCCGGCGCGAGGACTGCTGAGATTTGGGTGCCCGGAGTTGCAAGGATGCGATCGATCGCACCAACTGCATCGTAAGCAAACATACCTTTGTACATACCGATGAGACGATCGCGCGGCGTGGCTGCGAGGCGTGCGATCGTGGTTTCGCGCGTCGCAGTTGTACCGCCGTCGAGGGCTTGGGAGAACTTTTCCTCTGCCGCAGCGCGGTAGCTGTCGCCCGCTAGCGCTGCGAGGAAGGGAACCATCTGTTCTTCGTACACGGAGGGCGGCAGGTAGTTAAAGTCACCGGGGGGATCGGCTAGGATGACGCGGGTGATGCGAGTTGGGGCGCAGTCGGCGGTGGCGAGGACGACGAGGGAACCGAAGCTGTGTCCGACGAGGGCTACTTGGGGGATATTCAGCGCGTCGAGGATGGTGATGATGTCGGTGGCGCAGCTATCGGGGGTGTAGTCGCCGTCTGCGGGCGGATCGGATGCGCCGTGGCCCCGGAGGTCGATCGCCAAAATGCGCTGGTTTTGGCCGAGATTGGCGCGCAAAAGTGCGATCGTCTCGTCCCAGACTCCGAGGTGGTATGCCATACCGTGTACGAAGAGGACGGGGATGGGTTCTGCTTCTGCGCTGCTTGCTGCGCCCGTGTCGGTGAGATTGAGTCGCCCCGCTGGGCCGGTGACAGTTGCAATGTGCATAAAATACCTGGACTTTAACGTTGTTCGGATTGGTTCGTAGTGCGGACTTCAGTCCGCATAATGCTACGGACTGAAGTCCGCACTACGAACCGTTTTTGTCATGGTAATCGACCGGAAGCGATCTGCGCGATCGCAAATATGAATCATAATTGGAACCTGCGGCATGAATAATTTGCAGTCGCCCCTCAACTTGTTTTACTCAAAGATAGCCCCATCCAAGCAAGCTTTTTTCAAGTCTACTTTACCTAAAGTTGCACCTCTTAAATCAGCATTTGTTAAGTCAGCATTACTTAAATCTACATTAGTCAAATCGGCACCTCTGAGATTAGCATTGCTTAAATTTGCCCCAGCTAAATTTGCCCTCACAATTTGTGACTTATGCAATTTGCAGCCACTCAAATTAGCCGATTGCATCTGTGCTGCTGCTAAAATTGCTTTATTTAAATTAGTGCCGCTCAGGTCAGCCAAATTCAATTTGGCATAACTCAGATCGATGTTTTCCAAACAAAGTTGGCTCAATTGAGCGCATCTCAAGTTAGCATTAACAAAATATCTGTCTCCCGCCGCATAACGGCGCAGCAATTCGTCAACTCCCAGCCGAGTTAAAACCGGTTCTGCCGCCTTTTGATAGCACCACGATGTCTCCAGCAAACTCGCGGCTGTTTCAATTGCTACCTTGTCGGATTTAGGTAGAACCAAGCTATTGCAGCCATCCCACTCGCCGCCTAGCATAAATGCCATTTCAGAAGCTGCTGCAATTGAGTCGCAAAGCAAAACGGTTTCTGGTTTGGGTGGCAGCCAGTTCATTAAAGCGATCGAACTCTTGTTTTTCACTGTTTATTCAGGATTTGTTCGCGTTTCTTAAATTATAAGTTAAATTATTTTTCCTCTCTGGAAACAGGTAAGGTGCGCTGCGCGCACCTACCGTTTGAGTTCTTGCAATTAGTCCTAGATATTGCAGCAGTCAGAAGGCCTTTGTCACAATCTGACTGAGGACTTATGACTGATGATTAATCAGTCGTACTAACGTGGTCGATGCGCTCTAATTGCCAGAGAATTTGGTTGCCCTCGCGGCGCACGCGAGAAACTACCCAGTTGCGCCAAACCCAGTTGTCTCCGCGGCTGGTGACAGCGCTGGCATTTACATCCATCAAATCAGCCAGTTCAGAACTGGTAATCAAGTAGCCTTTGGTGGCAACTTCGTCAGCTATGTGCAACGTCTCGATCAGGTTGCGGAGTTCCTGAACCCTCACCTCGCGGGGTAAGTTCTCCAGGGTATCGGCAGTTGAATCCATCATGGTAGAGTTGGAGATCGGAAGGTCAGAAGTTATGACATAGGATTCTATCGTTTTGTTACCAGTTGTGTCCGTTTCTTCCAAAACAATTGGGTTTTCAATGTCTAGCGGCGATGACCCAGACTCATCTGTTGTTGGTCGATGCTGTTGCAGGGCGGGAGTGCGATTGTGAGAGAAGCTGCGGGCAATTTCATCGCATCTGTCGTTGTAGAAGTCGCCGGAGTGGCCGCGGACGTGTTCCCACTTGATTTGTCGGGAATTCAGCTTGTCTAGCAGGTGCCAAAGGTCTTGGTTGACGACATCTTTGCCTGTTGAGGTTTTCCAGCCTTTGTTTTTCCAGCCTTGAATCCATTTGGTGATGCCGTTTTTAACGTATTCGCTGTCGGTGTAAACGGTGACTGGTTCGGTTTGACCGGAATTGGCAAAAAATTCTAATGCAGCGACGGCCGCCTGCATTTCCATGCGGTTGTTGGTAGTTTGAGGGTCTGCACCTCCGAGTTCGTGACATTTGCCGTCGGCGAAGCAGATGACTGCACCCCAACCGCCGGGGCCTGGATTGCCGGAACAAGCGCCGTCTGTGTACAAGCTTTTGATTGTGGGAGTTGTCATGAGTTAATTAATTTGTTATTTACGATTATTTTGTTCGCGGGTGCGATAATTGAGGGAAATTGCGATCGACTGTAGATGCCCATGAAAAACGTCAACTTAAAGATTAAAAAGGTCGGGCTATTTGTTTGTCCGTTTTCTTTGTTAATTTTTAATACTTTCGCCCAGGCGCAAACAGTTGTGCCTGCTGCTGACGGTACTGGCACTGCTGTCATCCGCAATGGTAACCGCTACGATATTAACGGTGGCAGTTTGTCGGGAGACGGGGCGAATCTTTTTCACAGTTTTGGGCAGTTCGGCTTGAATGAAGGTCAAGTTGCTAATTTTCTGACTAATTCGGCTATTCAAAATATATTAGCTCGCATTGCTGGTGGGAACCCTTCGCTAATTAATGGTTTAATTACGGTCACGGGTGGCAATTCTAATCTGTTTTTAATTAATCCTGCGGGGATTGTGTTTGGCCCGAACGCGAGTTTGAATGTGCCAGGTGCTTTTACTGCGACTACTGCTAATAATGTGGGTTTTGGTTCTAATTGGTTTAATGCGGCAGGTACAAATAATTTTAGTGCCTTAGTTGGTGCGCCAAATGCTTTTTATTTTGGGGCGAATCAACCGGGAAGTATTGTTAATGCTGGCAATTTGGCTGTGACTCCGGGCCAAAGTTTGGCTTTGCTGGGCGGTACGGTTTTGAGTACGGGGCAGTTGTCGGCACCGGGCGGGCAAATTACTGTTGCTGCTGTTCCGGGCGAGAATGTTTTGCGGATCAGTCAACGGGGGCTTTTGTTGAATTTGGAAATACCAACTGACCAGAATTTGCGTAATTCTCAACAAAGTTTAAATCCTGTTTCTTTGCCGCAGTTGCTGACAGGTTCTGCACAAAATCAGGCGACGGGTGTTGCTGTTGCTGCTGATGGTAGCGTGCAGCTTGTGGACTCTGGTTTGCAGGTGAATTCTGGGGATGTGGCGATCGCTGCTGGGAATATATCTGTACTTCCGCAGGTGAATGCGGGAAGTGCGACTATTTCGGCGGCGGGAAATCTGACGTTAGCGGGGGCTAGGCTGCAAACTGCGGGGGATTTGAACTTGCTGGCACGGGATGCGGTGCGGGTTCGCGATCGCGTGCAGAATCCTTTTTTGGCGAAGGCTGGGGGGAATTTAGAGATTAGGGCCGATCGCGCGATCGACATTCTCACCTTAAACGCTACCGGCGGCTTATCTCTTCCCCCGCAATTTCAAAGCGGTGGCAATTTGAGTTTAGTCAGCAACGGTGTAATTTCTGGGGATGCTCACTTTGCTTCAAGGGGCAATTTTTTGGTGCGGAATCTGTCGGGAAGGCCGGGAAATTTTGTCAGTTTATTTGACCCGATTATCAGTTCCGAAGGTGATGTTTTATTGGGAGATTATACTGGGGTTTCGCTGAAAGTCGAGGCGAGGGGTAGCATTGTTGCGGAGGATATTACAATTACCGGCCCGGATGTTGGATTGCGGACTGAAAATGCGACTTCAGATCCAGATATTGCTATTTTAACTAGCAGTCCAGCCTTAATTCTCCGGGCGGGAGTAGCAAGTTTGGCAAATCCGGTGAGTATTTCTTCTGACAGTGTAGATGATGATAGTATTTTCACTTCGACGCCAATTTTGAGTGGCAGAACTTTGATTTCTGTGGAAAACATTTCCGCAGGCGGGCCAGTGATTTTGTCGGCGGCGCAAGAGGTGGCAACTAGAAATATTAATGGCGGTCAAATTAATCTCGAAAGCAGGGAAGGGGCTGTGATAGTTGGAGGCAGATTAACGTCTGCTTCGACGATTAATATTCAGGCTGCTAACAATATTAATTTGACAAATGACATCGTTCCGGCTGATATCAACGGCAATATTACTCTGAATTCGACTGGGGGCAATATAGTAACTCGCGCGATCGACACTGGGAATTCTGGGGCGATCGCACTCACAGCATTCGGCAATGTCAATTTCGGGAATTTGCGGGGTTCTCAAGTTAATGTTATCAGCAACTCCGGCGCTCTGGGAGTGTTGAACGATCCCAATACAATCGTCCCAAATACTACACCTGCCAGCGTTACAGCAACCGAGAATGTCACTTTGGCAGCTCCTGGGGACTTAAACGTGGGGAACCTCACGGGTGCGACTGTCGGAGCTACCAGCCGCACCGGAAATGTCGCTACGGGTGCGATCGCCTCTACGGGAGATGTCAGAGTTGTAGCGGGACAGCAAATCATTACAGCGCCAATCACTGTTAATCCGATCGCAGCAAATCCAGTTAATCCTACTACTCCCACAGTCAATCTGGACGCGAACACTAATATTAATGTAGCATCGGTTAATGCTCCCACTGCCACCGTTGCTTTGAGAGCAACCAACAACTTAACTGCCGGAAATTTGCAGGGGGGAGCAGTGGATGTTTCCAGCACCACGGGGAATATTACAACTACTAATACTGCATCAACAGGAAATATCAATATCAGGGCTCCTGGAAATGTAATAAACTCAGGAAATTTGCAGGGTATCGGAGTTAATGTTGCCAGCAATTCGGGAACTGTTACCACTGGTAATACCAACGCTACAGGTAATGTAGATTTGACAGCTTTTGGCAATTTAAATGCCGGGAATTTGCAGGGAGTTGGGATTAATCTTAACAGCACTACCGGAAATGTCACCGCTGGTAATCTCACCGCTGCCGAACAAGTTGGGATTTCGGCGCTCCGGCTGCGAGCATTGTTTCGAGAACACCGACTAACTTTACTGCGGGTGATTTGCAAGGAAGTTCAGTTGATGTTAATAGCGGTGGCAATATTGCGATCGGCAATACTTTGTCAACGGGCAATATTAATTTAAATGCGGTGGGAAATGTGACTGCGGGTAATTTGCAGGGAGTAGGAATTGATTTAACTAGCCGTAGGGGAAATGTCACTACTGGTAATATCAATGCTACGGAAGTTGTGGAAATTTTAGCGGGAAGGCAAATCAGAACCGGGGCAATAAATGTTAATCCTGTGGTTGTCGATCGCACTTCTGGAGTAAATCTTAACGCTCAAAATGATATTAGCATTGCATCCATCAATGCTCCGGGCGGTACGGTGAATATCCAGACTCCGGGTTTGGTGCGGGTGACGGGTACTTTTGACCAAAACGGTACTCCTGTGAGTGTCTCGACTGTTGGCGGCACTCAACCGGGTACAGTGAGGAAATGGAACGGCTGGGGCGATCGCGAGCAATGCGGATGGTACGATTACTGAGGGACAATCTTTCATAAATTCTTACACTCAGGGCAATAGTGCGATCGTCACTACCAACCAGCCAATTAATCCCAACCAACCAATTAATCCGAATAATCCGAATAATCCCAACCAACCAACTAATCCCGAGAATCCAATTAATCCGAATAATCCCGAGAATCCAATTAATCCGAATAATCCAATTAATCCGAATAATCCCGAGAATCCAATTAATCCGAATAATCCAATTAATCCGAATAATCCCGAGAATCCAATTAATCCGAATAATCCGAATAATCC
>NZ_JAEQCB010000171.1:0-20677 GCF_020738785.1 Microcoleus sp. PH2017_05_CCC_O_A
GACAAATCGCTCGACAGTTTCGCCGACAACCGAAGGAATTGCGCCGACAAATCGCTCGACAGTTTCGCCGACAACCGAAGGAATTGCGCCGACAAATCGATCGACAGTTTCGCCGACAACCGAAGGAATTGCGCCGACAAATCGATCGAGTGTTTCGCCGACAACCGAAGGAATTGCGCCGACAAATCGATCGACAGTTTCGCCGACAACAACAGAAGCAGCAGTACCTGCGATCGATTCTAACCCATTGTCGATCGCACGTGGCAGCACAGTAGGAACAGCAGCATCAGCATCGTCCGCACCCGCAGCTACACCCACACCGGCAGCTACACCCTCAACCCCCGAAACAGAAGACTTGCAGCCCCGGAGTATTCCACGCCTAAACAGTTCCGGTGTTGTTAACGATCGCATTTTAAGACTTGATTCTAGTATCATCAGTAACTTGCCCTCGGGCGAATCACAGCCAACACAAAGCAGCAACGAATCAGCGCCAGCAGCCAACTCTAATTCTCGTTTAGCGCTGGGATATGTCTCGTCTCCCGATCGACTTTTTGAAACTAACGACATCCAGAAAATAGTCTGGGGAGTCGAAGGACTGAGGAATCAAGAATTTGCAGCATACCTGGGGATAAAAAGCAACCTCCCAGACGAACAACTCTTGGTTCCGACATTCCAAGAAACATTAAGAAATATCGAACAGCAAACCGGCAAGCGGTCTGGTATTATCTACATGGTCTCGCGAGTCGATCGACTGGAACTAATTTTAATTCCTCCCGTAGGGCGATCGATTCACTACAGCGTTCCGGAAGCCAACAGAGCAGCTCTTTTCCCGGTTGTCAAAGAGTTGCGGGATGAAATCACCACTCCCGCCAAACGCAATACTACCAGTTATCTACCCTCCGCCCAGCAACTGTATAAATGGGCGATCGCACCTCTAGAAAAAGACTTAGAAAGGTTAGGAATTAAGACTTTATTGCTGTCAGTAGATCCGGGATTGCGGAGTGTACCTTTTGCCGCTTTGCACGACGGTAAAGGCTTCTTGATTCAAAAATACAATTTCAGCCTAATTCCGAGTTTTAGTGCCACTAACACTAATTACAAATCGGTTAATAGCACCAGAGTGCTAGCAATGGGACGATCGGAATTTGTGGACAAAAAGCCATTACCCAGCGTCCCCCTAGAATTGCAGATGATTTCTGGTAAGTTGCAGGGGCCATTTTTCCTCAATTCAGCTTTCACCTTAGATACACTCAACTCCGAACACGCCAAGGGAGAATTTCGGATTGTTCACCTAGCAACCCATGCGGAATTCCAACCAGGAAAAGCGAGTAATTCCTACATTCAACTCTGGAATTCTAAATTGCGACTCAATGATATGGGAAGTTTAAATTGGCGCAATCCGCAGGTAGACTTGTTAGTATTGAGTGCTTGTACAACTGCTTTGGGCGATCGCGAATCAGAGTTAGGTTTTGGAGGTTTAGCGGTCAAATCCGGCGCTGCATCTGCCCTAGGGAGTTTGTGGTATGTTGACGATGGAGGCACTTTGGGACTGATGAGCGAATTTTACTACCAACTTCGAGGAGGCACAACTAAGGCAGAAACCCTGCAACTTGCTCAACAAGCAATGATTGCTCGTCAAGTTGGAATTAAAAACCAACAGTTAGTGACAACAGGAGGGAAGTTGAATTTACCAGCTAATATCAAACAAAGAAACCAAGATTTTTCTCATCCTTACTACTGGAGTAGTTTCACCCTGATCGGCAGTCCTTGGTAAGCTACCATATGCAAGATTCCGAACTTACCTAACTGACCAAAAAATTGGGATACAAGCCCCGTCCTTCTAGGACGGCTTTTCTTGATTTCTAATATATTCCTTTAAGACTTCTAGAGGCGCGCCCCCTACAGAAACCGCAAAATAGCTAGGACTCCATAAAGCTTCTTTGTGAGGTTTTTTGTATCCAGCCTGTCCGTAGCGACGGCTAGAAACTCCTTTCAAAGCATTCACTATTTGAGAGATAGAAAGTTTAGGCGGATACTCAATCAGCGCATGAATGTGATTACCTTCACCATTAAACTCCAGAACCTGAAAATTCATTTTTTCAGCAACCTCTCGAAACGTTTTTTCAATCAAATCAAGACTTTCGCCCGTAAATACAGGCCGACGGTACTTTGTCACGCAGACCAAGTGCATTTTAAGTTCTGTAACAGAATGCCGTTCTCGGCGGTAAGTAAATAGTTGTCATTGCCTGTAGACCAATATATAATCAAATAATAGACCAATTTTAACACAACCCGTGAAAGCAAAATTTCGTTACAGATTTTACCCAACCGACCAACAACAGCAGAGCCTAGCTCGGTTGTTTGGCTGCGTCCGGGTAGTCTGGAACGATGCGCTCGCACTTTGCAAACAGTCAGACAAAAAACCAAGTTCGGCAGATTTGCAAAAAATCGTCATAACTGGGGCTAAAAATACTGAAGAAAGGGCTTGGCTGGGAGACGTGTCGTGCGTCCCGCTGCAACAATCAGTTGCCGACCTGGATATTGCTTTTAAGAACTTTTTCAACTCCTGCAAGGGAAAGAGAAAAGGTCGTAAAGTCGGATATCCTAAGTTCAAAAAAAGAACCAGCAGTCAATCGGCGCGTTTTAGAGTTGGAGGATTTTCAATCAAAGGTGATGGAGTTTATCTAGCCAAGATTGGAATTGTCAATCCGATTTGGTCGAGGGCGTTACCATCTGAACCTAGTTCCGTCACGGTAATCAAGGATTGTGCAAATCGTTATTTGCTGAGCTTTGTAATAGAAATTCAACCCATTTCATCTGAGGCTAAAAACCCCAGCATCGGAATCGATTTAGGAATCAAAACCTTTGCGGTGATGAGCAACGGCGAGAAAGCCGAAAGCCCTAGCTATAAAAAACTAGACCGCAAAGTTCGCAAATTGCAACGCAAGTTAGCCCGTCAGCCCAAAGATTCCAAGAGAAGGAATGTAACTCGCATTAGAATCGCCAAGCTGCACAATAAAATTGCCGATACTCGCAAAGATTTCTTACACAAGTTTTCAACCAAAGTAATCAACGAAAACCAAGTGATTGTTTTGGAAGATTTAAATGTGTCTGGCATGGTAAAGAATCGCAAACTCTCAAGAGCAATTAGCCAACAAGGATGGTATGAATTCCGAACTTTGTGCGAGGCTAAATCAGAGAAGTTTGGCAGAGAGTTCAAGGTCATCAGTCGATGGGAACCTACCAGTCAGGTTTGTTCAGACTGCGGTTTTAAGTGGGGGCAAATCGATTTGTCTATTCGCTCAGTGCTTTGTTTGAATTGCGGTACTGAGCAAGATAGAGATGAAAACGCCGCTAAGAATATTGAGAAAGTCGGGATGGGGAATCGCCACGACTCTAAACGGGCGCAGAGGGACTGTCAGACTACTTCGGTAGCTTTTCCCCGATGAAGCGTCAAGAATCACCGTTGCTTCAGCACGGTGAGTATTTCAAATGAGGAACTTTGAGGAGTAAGACTAAGGATAGATAAATACATCGCACTTTTAGCACAAATCTTTAAACACAATGGCAGCCAACAAACTACATTTGCTCGGATGGTTATTCATAGTTGGCTGGCTCAATGCAGCGGCTGGTTCCGCTTCCGCGCAACCCATTACCCCCGCAGCAGACGGCACGAACACCGTCGTGACACCCAATGGCGATCGCTACGACATTTCCGGGGGGTCATTGGGCGGAGATAAAGCTAACCTGTTTCACAGTTTTACTCAGTTTGGTCTCAGTTCCGGTCAAACGGCAAACTTTTTAACCAATCCCAACATTCAAAATATTTTAGGAAGAATTAACGGGGGAAATCCTTCTCTAATCAACGGCTTAATTCAAGTGACAGGTGGCAATTCTAACCTGTTTTTGATGAATCCGTCGGGGATAATTTTTGGGCAGAATGCCCTGCTCAACGTACCTGGTTCTTTTAACGCCACGGCGGCCACAGGTATCGGTTTTGGGAACAATCAGTGGTTTAGTGCGATCGGCAATAACAACTGGGCAAGCTTAATCGGGAATCCGAACAGTTTCGCATTTACCAGTCCGCAAGCAGGAAGCATTGTAAATGCAGGGAATTTGACGGTGGCGCCCGGTCAAAGTTTAAGTTTAATCGGTGGTACGGTAGTCAATACCGGTCAGTTAACTGCGCCGTCTGGCAATATTACCGTGATGGCCGTACCCGGTCAAAATTTGGTACGGATCGCTCAAACCGGAAATTTGCTGAGTCTGGAAATTCAGCCGACAGCTAGCCAAAGTTCCTTGCCGAATAATTTCGCGCAGCCAGTGCTATCTTTGCCGCAGTTGCTGACTGGAAAAAGCCAGGAACAAGCAACGAATTTGACGGTAAATGCCAATGGGGATGTGGTGCTGGCGGGGAATGTGGCTGTGCCTGTTGTGCCTGGAACTGCGATCGCCAGCGGCAGTATCAACGTCTCGGGTAATACTGGGGGTAATGTTAGCATATTGGGCGATCGTGTAGGTGCGATCGCGGCTAACATCGATGCTTCGGGTATTAACGGCGGTGGGAATGTACTGATTGGGGGAGATTTTCAGGGTTTGGGGACTGTACCGAATGCTTTGCGGACATTTGTGAGTGCAGATTCGACGATTAATGTGGATGCGATTAGCAACGGGAATGGCGGGCGAGCGATCGTTTGGGCTGATGAAACTACTCGGTTTAATGGCAATATTACTGCCCGAGGTGGCTTGTTGTCGGGGAATGGCGGGTTTGTGGAGGTGTCGGGAAAACAATTTTTAGACTTCCGAGGCAATGTTAATACTCTGGCTGCTAACGGTAATCCTGGATTATTGTTGCTCGATCCCACAAATATTACGATTCAAAATGGCGCGGGAACTTTTACTGCACTAACTCAGGTAGATCAATTTGCCGATCCTGACATTGGGGGAAATACGATTGATGCTGCTCTAATTAATAGTGCTGCGACTAATGTGATTTTGCAAGCTACCAATGATATTACTTTTAATGCTCCGGTCAATATAGCTACTCCGGGAGTTGGATTGACGGCTTTAGCTAATAACAACATTGATGTCAAGGCTAATATTACAACTAAAGCAGGTAACGTTACTCTGAATGCTGATGCCGACAATCTCAATGGTGGTAGTCTCACCATTGGCAATGTGACGATCAATACAAATGGTGGGAATTTTACAGGTATTGGTCGCGCGAATGTTGCCACTACACCAGGAATTAATGTTGGTGGAAAAATCAATGCTAATGGTGGAAACATTGACCTCAATGGTAGTGCAGGAAACACAGCAAACAACACTGGTCTTGAGATATTTACTGGCACGTTAACAACAACTGGAACAGGAAAAATTACCCTCAATGGGACTAGCGGTAGTAGTCTCAATAGTGACGGGATAGTTTTGCGTAGCTCTACGATAACTTCAGTCGATGGTGATATTACTTTCACTGGTATTGGCAGCGGATCTGCTAAATACGGCATCCGGTTAGTGAATAACGACTTGGTGGAATCAACGGGGACGGGAAAAGTCAACCTGACGGGTACGGGTGGTAATGGGATAGGTAGCACTGGAGGGATATTTATTGCTAACAATGGCTTACCAGTTCGATCGAAGGTTCTATCGAAGGATGGAGATATTACCCTGACTGGAACAGGTTCGGGGAGCGGGGATAACAACACGGGCATTGCGATTTTAGGGTTGGTGGAATCCACAGGCATTGGGAAAGTGACTCTAAACGGTGTTGCCAGTGATGGGAATGGGAATAACAATAATGAAGGGATATTGATTTCTTTTCCTGCTCAAGTTCGATCGACGAACACTGGGGATATCACGTTTACTGGAACAGGCAAGGGAAGCGGGGATAACAACACCGGCATTCTGATTCAAGGGTTGGTGGAATCCACAGGCACCGGGAAAGTGACTCTAAACGGTGTTGGCGGTGATGGGAAGGGGAATAATAATCAAGGGATAAATATTGATGCTCCGGCTCAAGTTGGATCGACCAAAAGTGGGGATATCACGTTTACTGGAACAGGTAAGGGAAGCGGGAAGGACAACATCGGCATTGCAATTTTAGGGTTGGTGGAATCCAAAGGCACCGGCGGAAATGTTACTTTGACAGGCGATCGAATTCAACTGTTAGCCCCATCTGAAGTCAAGGGTGCTGGTACAATTCGGTTGCAACCTCTGACGCCGAGTTTAGGTATTACTGTTGGCGGCACCGATCTCGATGATCCTAATGTTTTGCAGCTCAGGAATGCTGAACTTGCACGGTTCAAGGGGTTTAATGAAATGGTAATCGGACGGGCTGACGGGAAGGGGACGATCGCCATTAACCCCGCTGGTGTTACTTTCCCTTACTCGACAACTTTGCAATCTCCAAGCGGAGGCGCGATCGCAGTCAATGGCCCAATTACTACTCAAGACAAGAGTATCTCGTTTGTCGGCAAAGTTTCCCTCGGTAATGATGTCACTCTCAACACTAAAAACCTCAGCGGTGGGAATATTACCTTTGGCGGCACTGTTGACGGCAACAATAAATTAAATATTACTGCTGGAACTGGTACTATCAATTTTAACGGGCCTGTCGGTGACACTAATCCCTTGGCTGCACTTGGGGTAAATCCAGAAGCCAATATTACCAGCACTGGCGCTATAAGTATCAAAACAACTGGCGATATTGCCACGGCCAATATTACTACTAAGAATCCCGGAGGGGCGATCGCGCTTACGAGCAATAAGGGCAATATTACAACGGCATTGGGTTCGCTTGATACGAGTTCTGCGGGTACGGGCGCAGATATCACTCTCAAAGCTTTTAATAAAGTTGACGTAAAAAATATAAGTTCTGGTACGGGAAATATTACTTTGATTGGGACAGATGCTAACTTTCAAGGGGTTGTTCAAGGTACGGGGACTTTTTCTCTGCAACCGTTTGACCCAAAGGGTGATATTAGCTTCAAAGTAAAACCTAATCTTCCTGCTGCCAATACTATGTATGTGGAACAGCCGTTTCAAGATGCCCTGAAGAATGGATTTAGTTCGATCGCGATCGGCAGAACAGACGGCACTGGTACAATTACCTTTGACAGACCTCACAGTTTCCAAGATCCGGTGACTGTTAAATCTCCCGGCGGTGCGAGGCGTTAGCACCATCAAGCAAGATATCACTTTCCAAAGTCCTGTACTCGTCCAAGATAATGCTTCTGTCAACACAGGTGCAGGTGCAAATATTCTGTTCAACAACACCGTCAAGGGCGCACTGACAGGAACCAAAGACCTAAGTTTAACGGCAGGTACGGGAAATATTATATTCACCGGTGCAGTTGGGGATAAAAGTGCGATCGGCAATCTTAAAGTTAACTCTCAAGGAACAATTCTATTCAATGAAACAGTCAATGCTGCAAGTTTGACTACAGATACTGGCGGTACAACTATACTCAATGGTAATGTGACAACCACCGGCAGTCAAACCTATCAAAATACAGTTACAATCACCAAAATAAATCCAACTCTCACAGCAGGTAATGGCATTACTTTCAAGAATATTGTTAACCTCAGTAACAGTGGCAGCGATTTTACTGTGGATGGGGGTACTGGTGATGTTACGTTCAGTAGTGCAGTTGGGAATCTAAGTACGATCGGCAATCTTAAAGTTAACTCTCAAGGAATAACTGCATTTAATAAAACAGTCAATGCCGCAAGTTTGATTACAGATGGTGGTGGCACAACTACACTCAATGGCGATGTCACTACCACCGGCCCTCAAACCTATGGAGATGCTGTCACGACTGCCAAGAATCTCACTCTCTCAGGCACAGGCATTACTTTCAATAATACTGTTAAGTCTAATAACATCAGCGATTTGACTGTGGATGGGACTACTGGTGATGTTACATTTAAGGATGCAGTTGGGGATAAAAGTGCGATCGGCAATTTAACAACTCTATCTCAAGGAACAACTGCATTTAATAAAACAGTCAATGCCGCAAGTTTGACTGCTGGTGGTGGCGGCACAACTCAACTGAAGGGAGATGTGACGACAACCGGCTCTCAAACCTACACAGATGCAGTTACAATCGCCAACAATCCGATTCTCAAAGCAGGTAGCGACGTTACTTTCAACAATACAGTTGACGGTAGCGGGGATTTGAAAGTCAATGCGGGTAGTGGTAATATTACATTCAACGGTGCAGTTGGAAGTCCAAAGGATCTCGGCAATTTAACAACTAACTCTACAGGAACAACCGCATTTAATCAAACGATCAATGCAGCGAGTTTGACTACAGATGCAGGCGGGACAACTCAGGTAAAGGGAAATGTCACGACAACCGGCAATCAAACTTACGGAGATGCAGTGACATTAAATGCTGCTGTAACTTTTACACTAGGAAATGCAACTATTGCTTTCGATTCGAGTTTGTCGGCAGGAAGTAACCCGCTGACTTTAAAAGCAGGTGAAATTAATTTTGCTGGGCCAGTTTCTGGTACTGGTGCGCTCACACTGCAACCGGCAACAGCAGGACAAAATATTGTGGTTGGAGGAACTGATAACACTACTCCCGCTTTAGATTTGACTCCATCGGAAATTAAGTTGATTCAAAAGGGATTTAGCTCGATCGCGATCGGGCGATCGGATGGCACCGGTAATATTACTATTCCTAGCGATCGCACTTTTTCCGATCCAGTCACGATTCAAACGGGAACTGGTACGATCGCACTTAACGCCAATATTACCGGCAAAGACAACAGCAGTCTTACTCTTAACGGCAAAGTCCAACTCGGCAGTGATGTCATTCTCAGTAGTGACACAGGTAATGTTAGTGTCGCAGGTGCGATCGATGGATCTCGGCGCTTGAACATCAATGCTACTAAAGGTAATGTGCTGCTGCAAGGAGATATCGGAAAAACAACGCCACTGACAGGTTTGAATGTGACTGCCTTAAATACTAAGTTGGGTGGCAATGTTACCACGAATAACGGCAATATCAATATTGATGGTGCGATCGGGCTGACGAATGATGCTGTATTGAGCACGGCTGGGGGGAATATTGCGTTTGGAAGTGCGATCGACAGTATAGATGCGGCCCGGAACCTAACTCTGGACTCTGGTAGTGGCAGCATCACTTTCAATGGATCGGTGGGCGCCAGCAGCAAATTAGGAAATATTCTGATTAAAAATGCTGGCGATGTCACAGCCAATTCGACAATTAATGCAGCACAAGTGACAGCACAAAACACGAAAACATTCAACTTATTGGGAGATGTAACCGCAGGCAAAGTTAATATTACTTCCAACGGCGATATCACGGTTAAAAATATTACTACTAATGGTGGAGAAATTTTCTTCAAAAGCGGTAACGTTTTCACAGCAGGTAATTTGAATACATCGGGAAGTACGAGCGAGAATATCAACGTTAATATTACTGCCACTGGCGATATCAGCGTTAAAAACGTTACTACTAATGGTGGAGAAATTTTCTTCAAAAGCGGTAACGTTTTCACAGCAGGTAATTTGAATACATCGGGAAGTACGGGCGGGAATATCACTGTTGATGCGAAAATTTCAATTACAGCAGGACAAATTAACTCCAGCGGTACAGCCGGAAATGGTGGCAATGTGCTCTTAGATCCGATCGGCGATATTCAAGTCGGTTTCATCAATGCCCAAGGCGGTACTAACGGCAAGGGCGGCAATGTTACAGCCGTCGCGGGAAATTTTTTCCGAGCTACAGGCTCTTTCCCAACAACTTTTTCGCCGACAGGATTTGCTAGTATTTCCACTGCTGGTGGCACCGATGGAGGAAATATTTCAATTGCCCACACTGGAGGAGATGGAGGGGGAGTGATTCAACCGTTTGTCGTGGGAAATGCAACTATAAATGGTACGGCGGCTGCAATTACAACTGGGCCATCTAGCATTACATCGCAGTCGTTTCCTCGTACAGCTAGTGGTGTGCCTAGTATTGTATTTCCTACTGATGATGGGATCGATCCAACTCCAACTCCAACTCCGATTCCAACTCCAAATCCAACTCCCACTCCGATCGCAACTCCAACTCCAAATCCAACTCCCACTCCGATCGCAATTCAAACTCCGAGTCCAACTCCCACTCCGATCGCAATTCAAACTCCGAGTCCAACTCCCACTCCGATCGCAATTCAAACTCCCACTCCGATCGCAATTCAAACTCCGAGTCCAACTCCCACTCCGATCGCAATTCAAACTCCGAGTCCAACTCCCACTCCGATTGTGGTTCCGACTCCGATCGCAATTCCGACTCCGATTGTGGTTCCGACTCCGATCGCAATTCCGACTCCGATTGTGGTTCCGACTCCGATCGCAATTCCAACTCCCATAGCAATTCCAACTCCCATAGCAATTCCAACTCCCATAGCAATTCCAACTCCCATAGCAATTCCGACTCCCATAGCAATTCCAACTCCGATCGCGCCTATCGCCACACCAGCAGCATCCGCCACGCCCGCACCTATCGCCTCAACCTCCGATCCAGAAGACGTTCCAAGTCGCCGTCGAATTCCACCGTTAGACACTCCCGGCCCTGCTGCGGGTCAAATTTTAACACTGGATTCAAGTATCACCAGTAAGTTACCCCCCAGCCAATCGCCAGTAGTGCCCCGCCGCGAAACACCGCCAGCAGTCAACCCTACTCCTAATTTAGTGCTGGGATATGTTCCGCCTCCCGATCGACTTTTTGAAGGTAACGACATAGAGAAAACAGTCTGGGGAATCGAACAAATTAGGAATCAAGAGTTTGGAGAATACCTAGGCGTCAAAGCCAACCTTCCCAACCAAAAAGTGATGATGGCGCAATTCCAACAAACATTAAGAAATATCGAACAGGAAACTCACAAGCGGTCTGGTATTATCTATATAATCTCGCGAGTCGATCGACTGGAACTAATTTTAGTTCCTCCCGTAGGGCGGCCGATTCACTACAATGTCCCGGAAGCTAACAGAAAAGCTCTTGAACCCGTTGTCAAGGAGTTTCGCGAACACATCACCAATCCCGCAAAAATCGGTACTAGCAGTTATCTTCCCTCCGCCCAGCAACTGTATCAATGGGCGATCGCACCTCTAGAAAAAGACTTGCAAAACTTAGGAATTGACACCTTGTTGCTGTCAGTCGATCCCGGATTGCGGAGTGTGCCCTTTGCCGCTTTGCACGACGGTAAAGGCTTCTTGATTCAAAAATACAGTTTCAGCCTAATTCCGAGTTTTAGCTTGACTAATCGCGAATATAAGACAGTTAGAGACGCCACAGTGCTAGCAATGGGACGGTCAGAATTTGTCGATAACAAGCCTTTGCCCAGTGTGCCGATCGAATTAGAAGCGATTTCTGCCCAGTGGCGCGGGCAATCTTTCCTCAATTCGAGTTTCACTATAGACAATCTCAACTCGCAACACGCCAACAAAGGATTTCGGATTGTTCACCTAGCAACCCATGCTAACTTCACCTCGGGACAACCGAGCAATTCTTACATTCAACTCTGGAATTACAAATTGCAGCTCAATGACATGGAGAGTTTAAATTGGCGCAATCCGCAGGTAGACTTGTTAGTGTTGAGTGCTTGTAGAACTGCTTTGGGCGATCGGGAAGCAGAGTTAGGTTTTGGAGGTTTAGCAGTCAAATCCGGCGCCAAATCTGCCTTAGGGAGTTTGTGGTATGTTGACGATGGAGGCACTTTGGGACTGATGAGCGAATTTTACAACCAGCTTCGAGGAGGCAAAACTAAGGCAGAAACTCTGCAACTTACTCAACAGGCGATGATTGCTCGTCAAGTTCGGATTGAAAATCGGCAATTATTGACAACAGCGGGCAACTTAAATTTACCCAATAACATACAACAACAAACCCAAGATTTTTCTCATCCTTACTACTGGAGCAGTTTCACCCTCATCGGAAATCCTTGGTAAGAAAAGTTGGCAGTTGACAGTTGACAGTTGACAGTTGACAGTTGGCAGAAGGAAGAATTCAAGGGTAGGGTGCGTCAGGAAAGGTAATTTTCAATCATCACCCCTAATCTAATTCTGACGCACCATTTATGCTTGGCATCGGCATCATATTTTCGGCAAAGCTAATCAAAAGTTTTCTCAAACTAGCAAAGGAAGAAGGAAGAAAGAACAATTCAAGGGTAGGGTGCGTCAGGAAAGGTAATTTTTAATTATCACCCCTCATCTCATTCTGACGCACCATTTATTGGAAGTATCTCAGTTTTGCATTTAATAGTGCGAGCGTCCCCGCTCGCGAGCGATGCAAGACTCGCGAGCGGGGACGCTCGCACTACAATAAAAAATGCTTTTTGAAAAAATGAGATCCTCCCTCATTTATGCTTGGCATCGGCATCATATTTTTAGGATGGCAAAGCTAGTCAAAAATTATCTAAAACCAGCAGCAGCTCTGGGCCCAAGCTGTTTCAAATTAGGTGCCGCAGTTCCATAATTGACGCGACAACCGATGTTTAACAAACTAGAACTGCATTCGAGAGGGACAATTTGCTGGTCGAGGAGAGCGCTGCAACTGACATACTCGTCGTTATTAGTATCTCTTACCATACATTCGATCGCCCTAGCGCCCGATCGAGCCGCCCAACTGTTCATACCTACAACTGCAATCATGTGCTGCCAGAAAAACGACAACACTAAGACTCCCAATAGTACAGCCACTCCCAATCCTGCTTTCACCTTCCAACTGCTCAGGATGTTTCCCACGCTACTTTTTACGTTTTCAGTCCAAGAAATAGAGCTTTCGGAACTTGTTTCTGGAGCCGACAAATTTGTTTGTGTTTGTTCTGGGATTTCCGACATCACGTATCTCCTCTGATTGCTGGAACTTTGTTCGGTTGGCAGTTACGCGCGATCGCAAATCCCAACTATATCAAATTTTAGCAAAACTAGCCTGTGCCGACAACCGATTCGGGCGCCCAGGCGAGAGAAGTATGTATATTGACGAAGTGCGATCCTCTTTTGCAAGCTTCGCTAACGCAATTTCTATGCCTTTTGAGGTATTGCGTAATTTGCGATCGGCTATTTTGCGCCTGCCGCAAAACAGGTTCGTAGTGAGGACTTCAGTCCTTATCAAAATCAGAGGAATGAAGTCCGAATATCAAACACAAAACAGGTTCGTAGTGAGGACTTCAGTCCTCATGAATTTAGAGGACTTCATTCCTGACTACAAACATTGCTGATGGCTACACCTTACGAACAATTATCAATTTTCAAGTTGCCAAAAGTTCCATAAACTCAGCCTCCGACAGTAGCTCAATCCCCAAAGATTGAGCCTTTTCCAACTTAGAACCAGCATCTTCACCTACAACCACATAATCGGTTTTAGCACTGACAGAACCTGTGACTTTTCCTCCAGCTTTGACAATCAAATCCTTAGCTTCATCTCGTTTTAGAGTCGGCAAAGTTCCGGTAAGTACAAATGTTTTACCTGCAAATTGTAAATTTTGAGCTGCCGAGTTCTGAGTTTTCATTTCTGAATGCAATTGCAATCCCGCAGTTTGCAACCGTGCAATTAAACTTTGATTTGCCGGAACTCGAAACCATTGATAAACAGCTTGTGCAATTTCCGGGCCGATGCCGTAAACTCCCTCAATTCCTGCCGCCGATACCGCTGCTAACTCTTCCACATTGGCAAACCTTTCTGTCAGCAATTGAGCGTTGACACTACCGACATGGCGGATGCCCAGGCCGTAAAGTACCCGCGCATAAGGTTGATTTTTCGATCGGGCGATCGCACTTACCAACTTTTCTGCTAACTTTTTACCCATGCGTTCCAAACCCATCAATCTGTCAGCAGTCAAATCAAACAAATCCGCCGCCGACTGCACCAGATTGCTATCCACCATCTGCTGCACCAACTTTTCCCCAACACCGTTAATATCCAGAGCATCCCGGCTGCAAAAATGAATCAGGGAACCCCTCAAAATCGCCGGACAAGACGTGTTGATGCAGCGAGTCACGGCCTCCCCTTTTTCGCGAACCACAGGCTGCGTGCATTCGGGACAGCAGCTAGGCATTTGAAAAAGTTGAGCATTTGGGGGACGAAGTTCTGCTAAAACTCGGACAACTTCTGGTATAATTTCCCCAGCTTTTCTGACAATTACAGTATCGCCGATGTGGAGATTGAGATCGGAAAGTCGATCGCTATTGTGGAGAGAAGCCCGCGAAACCGTCGTTCCAGCCAACTGCACCGGTTTGAGTTCCGCTACGGGAGTCAGCGCGCCGGTTCTCCCGACTTGTACAGTTATTGCTTCTACAATTGTAGGGACTTCGGCAGCCGGATACTTAAGTGCGATCGCCCAACGCGGAAACCTCTGAGTAAAACCCAATTGTTTTTGCAGCCAAACCGAATTAATCTTAACAACAACCCCATCAGTCATGTAAGGTAAATTTCGCCGTTCAGTATCCCAATATTCGTAATACTCCCGCACCTCATCCAACGAAGAGCAAATTTTCCGATTGGGATTCACCTTAAACCCCATCCTTCGCAACAATTCCAAAGATTCCCCTTGCGTCTTTTCCTCATTACCCTCATCTAAATGTAGAGTATAAGCAAAGAAATCCAACCGTCGCTTATCTACAATCTTAGAATCCAACTGTCGCAGCGTACCCGCCGCAGCATTGCGAGGATTAGCAAACAATTGTTCCCCCGCTTTTTCCCGTTCCCGATTAATATCCTCAAACACAGCCAAAGACAAAAAAGCCTCTCCCCGCACTTCCACCACAGGCGGCGGATTATCTAAATTAAGTTTGAGAGGAATCGAGCGAATAGTCTTAACATTTTGAGTAATATCCTCTCCCGCAATCCCATCTCCCCGCGTTGCACCCCGAACTAAAACCCCATTTTCATAGGTTAACGCTAAAGCAGAACCATCAATTTTTAACTCACAAACATAGGAAACCCCCCCCAACCCCCCCTTGCTAAGGGGGGGAGTAATTTCCTGGTAGGAACCCCCCCCCAGCCCCCCCTTGCTAAGGGGGGGAGTAATTTCCCTGTTTTCGTCATTGCTAGGTAGATGTGCAATTCCATCTTGTCCCCCCCCTTGATAAGGGGGGGTTAGGGGGGGTGCATTTCCCCCTTGATAAGGGTGGGTTAGGGGCGGTGAAATGCCATCCTCGGAAGGTAAAATCATATCTTGTCCCCCCCCTTGATAAGGGGGGGTTAGGGGGGGTGCAATTCGCTGCCAGCGTTCCTGCCATTTGGTCAATTCCTCAAAATTAAAAGCATTTTCCAAACTGTAGAGAGGAATATTGTGCTTGACGCTAAAAAATTGAGTAGCCGGCTTTTCTCCCACGCGCTGAGTCGGACTTTCCGCAGCAATCAACTCAGGATAATCTGATTCTAACTCTTGCAACTCTCGGTAAAGGCGATCGTACACCTCATCAGCCATCATCGGCGCATCAAGAACATAATAAGCATAGCTAGCTTCCTGTAGCTGCTGCCTCAATTGTTTAACTCGCTGCTGAATTTCTGGTTGCATATTAATTTAAAAGTGTATATTGTCTAACCGCAGATACTAGAATATAGCGGTTCTCAAAAAGATCGGGTACGTAGTTGGGCTTTAGCCCTCCTAGTTTAGTAGTTATATTAAACTGTCAGTCATACCTCATCTTTTTGAGAAAGGCTACAAACACAAACCATAGAAATTTTAGCATTATCTGCGCTGCTCTGCGGGGTGCATCTGTTTTTGGTAAATATGTTTGTAGGGGCGAAGCATGACCGTAGTCAATATGGGATTATAACTAATAACTTATATGCGGTCATGCTTCGCCCTCTTCAAAAGTGAGATGCACCCTACTCTGCGGTTGTAGTTAGGACATTTAAAATCGATTAACGATCCCAATCTTCAACTTCATAAAGGAAACGAGTTCCCCCCATCAGCTTGCGATTAGCCGAGGTACTTTGCACAAAAACCGCATACTTTTCTAGATTGCTCGGCTTGATGCGAACTGTCTCACCCATTGGCAAACCCAACATTTCTCGCGCCGCTTCTCCTTCAAATAAATCCCCTGTCGAACGTTCCATCAGCACAATTTCTTTCTTACCTTGGATAGTTTCTGTTTTGGTAAATTCATAAAACCCGCGCCCGGTTTTAAAAGCCAAACCATTTTCCAGAACAAAAGCTTTAATAGAAATCTCGTTGTCTACTTCGAGAATCTGAAATCTCCCCGGTTTGACAGCGCGCAATTCTACTGACTCATAAACAGCAGTCCCTTCCCGCTTCATCATGGTATCAAACATCTTGTTTAAGCCGCGACTCATGCGACCTTGACTGACAACTTCTTGTTCGTAAGCTTGTAGTTGTTCGTCAGATGATTGTTGGTAACAAACTGCTAAAAAGAAATCTGTGATGTAGGAAAATTGGTCGAGATTGAGGTGAAAACCGCCAGATTTTTCCGCTAGTTCTTTGTAGAATAAAGTAGCATGGGGACGGTTGAGAGCTTGGATGCCGTAAACGGCAATTCCCATCTGTGCTAACTTATCTACTTCTTGACGCCAGTTAAGTTTTTGGGGAGTTTGAGCGGGTGCGTGGGGGATATCGTCGCCAATTAGTACGAATGTTTTGGAATTAGTGGGAGTCCAGGAAAGTGATTGAGCTTCGTGCAAGACTAATTCATAACATTCTGGAGCATCGCCGCCGCCAGTAGGTTCGACATTTTCCACAAAATTGCAAATCTTGCCGACATCACCGGACAAATCGAGGTGTTTAGTCACGTAGGTGCTGCCAGCATCGCAATAGTCGCCGTGAGCAATAATGCCAATGCGAATGCCAGGAATTTCATCTAGCAATCTTGTTACCGTTTCTTTGATTTTCCGACGAACTTGCGTCAAGCAAGGGTACATACTGCCAGTTGTATCAAAGCTAAAAACGACTTCAATGTTGTTGGTTGCCATGACCTGAATTTCCCTAAGGGACAACGATTTCTTACTCTTATTATAGCTCAATACATTTTACTTAATCTTGTCCTACAAGAGCAAGGAAGCAGATGAGGTACGTTGTTGGGCTTCAGCCCTCTTTCCGAATATTATAAAGAGGGCTAAAGCCCAACAACGTACCTAATTTGTATTACGAATCTAGTAAACAGTATTTATTGTAGCTCAAACAAAAAGGAGCCAGCAAGTAGAAAATCCAAAAAGTTTCTAATGATGACTCGCGTCGATAAATCATGAATTATGCGAAAACACTCTCACAAATTCAGGTCGGAAAAATCGCTAAACTTCTTGTTGTTATCTCCACCGGACATGGAAGGTTGAAGATTATCACTATTTTTTTCGCCATTCGAGTTGCCGTTGGCGCAGGACTTGAGCGAATCTTGAGAGTTCGGCTTGGTGAAAGCAAGCGGTTCAGCGTGTTCTACTTGAAACACGTTAGCGTATAGGTTGGCAATAATCTGTTTGCCACCCTGGGTCAATTCCAAGTAGTTCAAAGCTGCTGGAATGTATGGGAAAACTCCGTTCCAATAAAACTTGGCGTAATTTTGGCGCAAATCTCCCGGGGATTTGTAGCCCAAGATTTTATTAGTGCCGACTTCCTCAAATTCGTAGAATAGGGCGCTGATTTTGCGGAGGTAATTTGGGTCACTCAACTGACCGATTAAATCGGCGGCCCTGGCGAGCCCAGAATAGTTGTTTCTGTCTTGATGGGTTTCGCTAGCAGGAACTGGGAAGCGTGTCAACTCAATATTGCGCTTGATTTGTTCGGCATCAATTAATGTGTGGCCGCCGAAGCGTTCGTCTATTACGAGTTTTCCTCGATCGACATGATAAGGAGTTAGACTGGCAGAAGTGGCGCCGATCGCCACAGAAACCATGCCTCCATCAATACCAGTAGCATAGAGTCCCACAGATTCTTGGTCTTGGCGGCAAACACCTTTCACGTAGCCGATATCGTGGCACAGCAGCGAGATCAGGTAGTGTAGCCAATCTTCCGGCGACACACCCCCTTCGCGAATATGCTTGCCGCGAAGAATCTCTTGTCCCACCAAGGCCACGAGCATTGTGTGTTCCACATTGTGGTAAAGAGCATCGCAGTTAGCGATGTTTTCGAGAGCCATAGTCCCCGCCCAGGCGATAATTTCAGGGTAGTCAGGCTTGTACTTGCCGTAGGTGCGGCGGTAGCCGGCCTGTAGCTCTTGCACAAAAGCGTCAATCAGGATGGCAGTTGCATTGAACATGATAAATTCTCTCACTCAGGCTATAGTTGCAAACTCGATCGCAAATATCTGGGATAGCTGAAACAATAATCAATGGGCATTAGAATAGGTTTGACCCCTCGCCCAAAGACGGATACAAGCGTCGGCTTAAGTCCTAGATGCTACCCAAATTTTAGACCCAAGTTTCAGCTTCCAGATTCATCTGCCGAGTAAATCTCAAATCTCAACTCTCAACTCTCAAATCCACTCACCCCTCGGCGTTGAATTTTAAAGTTCAGCTAGTCTTGTTAGGTCAGAAAATTGCTCTTTTGGATATACTTCCCACGATAACCTAATTTCCCCAGTAAAAGATCGATTTTTTGGTATTAAATATTAGTGAAACAATTTACATCGTTTCACCGACTAATTATTAGAAGTTCTAGGTGTTAAAGTTATGAACTGTCTGTTTCCGAGTATCTCTACTGCGGCAATTCGCGCTCGGCGGTCGATCGCCCCAAAATACCTAGGATTGTTTGCATTCACGGCTGTTTGTACCGCTGCACCGGCCTTGGGAGCAGAACGAATCTATGTAACTTACGGGCCGCTAGAAGTATCAGTGCCGATCGAATCCCTGACACTCTTCGCCAAAGAAGGCAAAATAGACTCAAACTTGGACGGCTTCGCTCAGTACGCCAAAAAATCACAGCTAGCGGAGATTCGCAACGGCCTGCAAGCGAAAGCAGAAATCAGCCCTGTGACGATCGCCCAATTCCTCTACACGCCGCAAGGAGAAGTGCTCCTGGAACGTTTGGGGCGAGTAATTCAAACCAAAGCTCGGCAGCCTGGATTTTATGCCATCCGAGCCGCCCTAATTTTAGCAGCCTCAGATCCAGAAGGCATGACAATTCTCAACGTGCTGCGGAAATTCCCCACTTACGGCATCAGGATTGACATTGCGCGCGGCTTGGGTATCGCCAACGAGCTGACATCGCTGATCAACCGTTCCAATCGGACGATCGCCGGAGTCGCCAAGTTGTCGGAAACACAAGCAGCCGAGGAGTCTGGGATACCGCCCGCCGAAATGCTACAGATCCAGGAAAAGGGCCCCTATAATTGGAAAAAATCATCGGTAACTCTGACGAGTCCAAATCGCGATCGTACCTTTGATATCGACATTTACCTGCCGCTCAAAAGTCCGCAACCGGCTCCAGTCGTAGTAATTTCTCACGGTTTAGGTTCCGATCGCATTTCCTACGAGTATTTAGCCAAACACCTAGCCTCCTACGGCTTTGCCGTCGCCGTCCCCGAACACCCCGGCAGCAACGCCCAACAAATCCAAGACCTAGTAACAGGCAGAGCCAACGAAGTAGCAGAACCAGCAGAATTTGTCAACCGCCCCCTAGACATCAAAGACCTGCTCGATTATTTAACCCAACTTTCGACAACCAATCCGGCCTACCGAGGACAGCTAGACTTGCAGCGAGTCGGCGTCATCGGCCAATCTTTCGGAGGCTATACGGCTTTAACACTAGCGGGAGCCGAGATTAACTTTGCACAGCTAGACAAAGACTGCAAGCTGGAAAATGAAACTTGGAACCTCTCGCTGCTGTTGCAGTGCCGCGCCCGCAGCCTCGATCGCAACCAGTACAATTTCGGCGATCCGCGCGTCAAAGCTGCGATCGCCATCAACCCGATCGTCAGCAGCATTTTAGGAGAAACAAACCTCAGCAAAATCCAAATCCCAGTCATGGTAATCGCAGGCAGCGCCGATACCGTGGCGCCCGCTTTGCTCGAACAAATTCAACCCTTCACATGGCTGACATCGCCCAACAAATATCTGGTACTGATGAACAACGGGACTCACTTTTCCACGATCGACCAATCCCCTCAAAGCGTCTTTTTGCCACCAGCACAGGCGATCGGGCCCGAACCCGCCTTAGCCCGCCGCTACCTCAACGGACTCAGCCTAGCGTTCATGGAAAGCTATTTGAACAACAAATCAAAGTTCCGCCCGTATTTAGAGCCAAACTACGCCCTGGGCATCTCCCGAAATACTTTGGGACTGAGAATTTTGCGATCGCTCACCCCCCAGCAACTGCAACAGTTCAGCAGTGCTCCACCTCCTCGCAGCCCTGCACCTGCACCTGCGATCGCTCCAGTTGCTCCACCTTCTCCAGTTGCTCCACCTCGGGTAGCTCCTGTTCCCCGTTAGGGTTAAGCTGCGGGCGAAGCGACGCAATCTTTTCGCCTCTTTATCGTTTCATCAGCTTTCCTGATGACTCTCATCAGTTAAGCTGTTGTCACACCCCTTTACAAACCGAAATAAAAGGTTTATATTTATTTACATGGCGGAACACAAAGCCGTCACGAACATTGAAAACCAAATACAGCAATCATAAA
Source organism: Microcoleus sp. PH2017_05_CCC_O_A (assembly GCF_020738785.1). Taxonomy (NCBI): domain Bacteria; kingdom Bacillati; phylum Cyanobacteriota; class Cyanophyceae; order Oscillatoriales; family Microcoleaceae; genus Microcoleus; species Microcoleus sp. PH2017_05_CCC_O_A. The sequence continues at coordinate 20,591 of NZ_JAEQCB010000171.1, forward strand.
ACCATGACAGCTACCTTACAGCAGCGCGAAAGCGCCAACCTGTGGTCGCAGTTTTGCAACTGGGTCACCAGCACCGACAACCGCATT
>NZ_JAEQCB010000172.1:0-12146 GCF_020738785.1 Microcoleus sp. PH2017_05_CCC_O_A
ACTTTGATGGGATAATTTTTCTATTTGTTTAAATAAAGAGCGATATTCTTCGTATCCTGGTTTATATTTTCCTGCTAATTCGCCGCTGCTGAACAAATTGTGAATATCATCTAAGACTACTAAGCAGCGATGTTTTTGTAAATATTTAATTAGGGGTAATGCTTTCTGGTTGGTTGTGGGTGAATCTTGCTTGTCTGACTGCGAGAAAAACTGGATTAGGTTAGCTTCAAATTCACCGAGGGTGGGGGATGTGTCGAGATTGCACCAAATGACGTATTCAAATTCGTCTTTTATTTGTTGTACGAGTTGTATTGCTAGGGATGTTTTGCCGATACCGAGTCCGCCGGTGATGGTTATGAGGCGGCTGTTTTGTTGTAGAATCGAGGTTGTGAGGGTTTTGAGTTCGGAAGTGCGATCGTAGAAAGCACCTAATTCCGGCATCTCGCTTAACTCGTGATGCGATGTTTCTTGATTTGGTGAGTGTGGGTTTGGTACGTTTGGCGGGTGTCTAGCTTCTCCACAAATGTTAAAGATACCAATCCCTACAGCATCTTTTGCAAAATTGGAGACATTTGAAACTTGCCACCTCTCCATTGCCGATCGAAAATTCTTTTTATTAACATCTTCCCCTAAGTCTTCTGAAAGTATCTGCCATAATTCCGATCCGATTTCTCTGATGCGACTTTCAGAACAGTCAAAATCTGCAAATCGTTAAGGTGCTGACCCATTTTGGCAAATACTATCTCATCTGCGAGTTTTAACACTGGTTCAAGGTTCATCTGTTCTGGGAGATGCGATCGTTATATGTATTGTGGCTTACATTTCCGACTTTTTAGTATATTTTTGTACAAAACTAGATTAAAGGGACTGAAGTTAGGGAAAAATTCTCGGCACAATTAAACATTTTTGGGCTAGAAAAAGCTGGGTTTTATTAAGTATCATGATGGGAGAATTCTTAAACGCTAAATTTACGGAGTAAAAATAATGAGAAAGTTCGTGTGTCTTTTGGTAATTGGCTGCTTTCTAACAGTCAGCGCTACTGAGGTACAAGCGCAGCGGCGCACGGGTGCATATTTTGCTTGGAAGGGTGCAACACATTTCGGGTTTTACAATCCAAATAAATCTAATCCAAATGGTGCCAGCGACTTAATTGCGTATTGTAGCTTTCCTACTCCAGGAGGCTACCAGATGCACCAGGCAGGTATAGGAGGTGACAATGTAGGGCGATTAACTGATGGTCAAGTTGATCCGTTGGCATTTCGGGGCGCGTGCCCTCTTCCATCAGGCTATTTTGCTTGGAATCGAGCAACACACTACTCAATCGGAGATGGTACATACTGTAGCTTTCCAACCAGGCAAGGATTCGTCAATCATCAAAGTCGTCGTCCTCAGGAGCGAAGCTTCGGTAATTTGCAGTCTGACCCTAAAGCTTTCCTGGCGTTTTCTGGAGCCTGTGGCAACTAGCTGAATATTTTGTTAAGGAAACAATTTTAATCTGCCAGCTACCTACCACATTATAACTGGTAGGTAGCTTTCTCAGATTGGCTAATGGACGCTTTAACCACGAATCGGCAACAGATTATTGAGTACGATCGCCCTTTCTTGTAGGTTGGGTTGACGCAAGGAAACCCAACATCTTTTTCCACTCGCAATCTTATTCATTTCCACCGTTCCAATACGATGATTGGATGGGTACGATCGCCCCACCAAAACTTATATCGATTGCACATTCAACAATTACATGAATGAGAGATGCTTGTACGGATGCGATCGCCCCAACACGCATCAAGGGCGATCGCCCTTTCTTGTTTCTGATGAGCTATAGTTGAAAATGAAAGAGCGCTGGCCCTTATTATTGTTCAACCCGGAGCGAGATCCCCACCGAGCGTCAGTAATTTCAATGTTTTATGGTGTCATCGTCAGAATGTACTACTTTGATAACCAAAAACATCAATGCCCGCACATCCACGTCAGCTATCAAGACGATGAAGCCGTATTTGCCATCCCTAATGGCGATATCCTTGAGGGGCAACTACAAAGATCTAAACTCAAGCTGGTTCAAGCCTGGATCGAAATCCATCAAGATGAACTGATGGCGGATTGGCAACTCGCAGTCAATGGGCAACAAGTCTTCAAAATCAACCCCCTCCAGTGATTCGGAGTAATTATATGTCTCCCAAAGTCATCAAGGTCGAACCCTTAGAAAACTATCGACTTCGCCTCACCTTTAGTAATGGCGAAATTCGTCTCTTTAATGTCACTCCCTATCTCGACAAAGGAATATTCACCGAACTTCAAAATATCGAATATTTTCAGCAAGTCAAACTTACTTTTGGCAGCATTCAATGGCCCCACGAGCAAGATTTTAGTCCGGATACCCTCTATCTTACCAGTCAACCCGAAGAAAAAACAGTAGAGTCGATATCGCCTTCCCCAGCCCTACGATAGTAATGTCTCAAATAAAAAAACGATGATTGTGGTCATAAAGAAGGCAGCGATCTCCCTTATAAATTATTTTGAAACAGCAGCGATCGTCCTTATTTTTTTCAAACAAGAGCGATCGCACTTTCTCTGAACTAATGATGCGCTGGCAACTTCTCCCCTATATCCAATTCGCCTTCGCGTAAAGTGTCAGTAGAAGAATTCCGATCGATAAATTCATCTAACAGTTCAAAAAATTGATCGAGTGCTTTACTTTCGTCTTCAGAATAAAAAAGAATGATGTTAGCCCAAGATTGGCTAGTCTGCACGTTGAATCTTTTTCGTATCCATTCAGGAAACGACATAAAATCGCTGTCTTGTTTTGTTGGCTGTTCTCCCAACTCATGTTTAGCAACGCTGTAACCCGATAAAAAAGCCTGAAGGCAAATAATTGAGTGTCTTCCCAAGTACATTGAAGGAGCTTTCTTGATTTTGTGAATCAGCGTATATAAATCGTGCATTATCCACCTCAATATTTTTCAAAAGTTGGTCAGCTTTGCCGCTCAAAATTCCTCTTCTATAATCTTAAAACTTCCCATACCCAGTTCCAGAGTAGGAGATGTTAAATTTTGTAGCCATTCCTGCCGAGTTACGCCACTACGATCTATATTGTCAAAAACAATTTCCTCTCCGTCAACTGTAATTGATATTCCGATGTGGTAGCCATTAGTAGCAATTTGCTGCCCTCGTCGTAAATCATAAATCACTGACCAAGGTGGGTCTTGCCTGCCTAAATCGAGCTTAATTTGCTTCCCATGCACCTTTCTGACTGTCAAGAACTCTTTGATTGCCTGACTACATTCAACACATTGAAAAACTCCATAAAGGGTAGCAATTTTAGCTATCTCTAGACGGATATCATCTAAACTACTCGGCTCTAAACTCAAAGTGGAAAGTTTACCTCCTACGCATAGATAAAAGTATATCTCAAAACAATTCCCATTCTGTATTTGCTGTTCGTGCGAATAACTCATAGTCGCGGGCGGTATCAAGTCTTCTCGTCTGCGTTTTGAGATTTCGCGCCGCTGCTCAATTTCACCGTTATTCTCGATCGCACTCTGGTTCAAGTGCACTTGCAACGTCCTCGGTTGAAATGTACGCGCGGCGTAGCTATCTCGACCGGATTCGCCCCACCGAAAAAAGAGCGTGAAGCGAAGTTATCCCTCTTCGTGAATCGCCCCTGACACCAAATACCAAACACTTCGATGATTCTACAAATTGCGATCGCCAATTCCCTACTCATTCATAGCGATCGAGACTCGTATTGAACAGGCAGGATGCCTGTTCCACAATAATTATTAGAGATGGCTATTAGATATTGAGCGTTGGTCGCAAACAACAAACAACAAATAACCAATAACTAATAACAAACAACTAATAACCAATAACAAACAACCAATGACTAATCACAATTCAGCATAAAAGTCAACACTGTTTCATCAATTCCCTTGAGTTGCAGCGGCTTATATTTAACAATTCGATCCTCCTCAACATAATCTGCAACCGCCGCCGAAATCAGCACAGTATTTGGTTCCGCCACCTCTTGCAAGCGGGCGGCAATATTCACGCTCGGCCCGATCGCAGTATAATCCGATCGATCGGGCCCGCCAAACATCCCCACCACCGCAGTACCCTGGTGAATACCGCAGCGAAACCGCACCGGAGGCACCCCATTTTCCCCCACAATTCCCTGCTCCAACCAGCGCTCGTTAAGTTGGTTCAGAGCTCGCAGCATAAGCCTTGCAGCAGCTATAGCGCGGCGTACTTGCTCGTTTGGCGTTAGTTCCTCCGGCGCGCCAAAGAGAGCCATTACCGCATCTCCCACAAACTTATCCACCGTACCGCCGCTGTCAAAAATAGCCTTAGTCATTGTCGCCAAATATTCATTCAACAGCTCAGCTACCCGGCGCGATCGCAGCGTATTTGCCATTTGAGTAAAACCGACAATATCGCTAAATAAAATAGTAATCAATCGCGGTTCCGGGCGCAAATCCAAGGCCAAATCTCCAGCCGCAGCGGCTTTCACCATCGACGGCGGCAAAAATCGGCGCAGCACCGACTCAGTTAAATAATTGTTCAACTGCTGCACTCGCCGCTCGTTTTGCTTGAGGGCGATTAAATTCCGCACTTCTGCCAACAATTCGCGATCGTTAAAAGGCTTCGATAAATAAGCATCAGCACCCCGTTCTACTCCTTCAATCCGAGTATCTGCGTCGGCTTTAGCAGTTAGCAAAATTGCCGGAGTTCCCCGCAAGTCTTCATCCTGTCGAATCATCCGAATCAAATCCAAACCCGAGATCACAGGCATCATCAAATCCGTGACAATTAAATCCGGACGGCGGTTTTTTGCCACAGCAAATCCTTCTTCTCCGTTGCGGGCGAGCAAAACTGCAAAGCCAGACTCTCGCAGAATTTCCGACACATAAAAGCGCAAATCTGGATTGTCGTCAACCACCAAAACCGTGCCAGCTACTGTTTCGGAATTTATCGGTTCTAGAGCCTCAAAGTTATGATTTTCTGCTTCATCTTCCGACAAATCAGCTTCCACATCTGCCAGTTCCACCGCAGCTTTTGATGCGTGAAACTCGGCGGGGATTTCCAGTACCCGTTCTGGGGGCAAATGAGTCGAACCGAAGTGCAGCCAAACGGTAAAAGTAGTACCTTCGCCGTAAACAGAATCGACGGAAATTTGACCGCCGTGGAGTTCGACTAATTCTTTGACAAGTGCCAAACCTAAACCGCTGCCTTCGTAGGAACGGCTGGCGGAACCTTCGGCTTGGTGAAAGCGCTCGAATAAATAGGGAATTTGTTCGGTGCGAATGCCGATGCCGGTGTCTTTTACTTGCAACAAACAGTGAGCGCCGGCTGGTTCAACTGTCAGGGTGATTGTTCCCCCTTCTGGGGTGAATTTGACAGCATTTGATAGCAGGTTGTAAATAACTTTGTCAAATCTTTCAATATCTAAATAAAGTAAAGGACAGTCTTGCAGTTGGGTAATTAAGTGCAGTCCTTTTTTGTCGCAGTAGGCGCGGAAAGACTCTGCCGTAGAGTAACAAAAACCGACTAAATCGCACGGGCGAAAACTCGGCTGCATCCGTCCTGCATCGAGGCGCTGCAAGTCCAGCAGTTGATTTACCAACCGCAGGAGGCGGCGGGAATTACGCAAGGCGATGACGGCTTGTTCGTAGGGTAAGTCTTCTTTGCGGCCGCAAGCTGATTCTAGAGGGCCGATAGTTAGGGTGAGAGGGGTGCGGAATTCGTGGGAGATATTTTGGAAAAATTCGGTTTTGAGCCGATCGGCTTCCAAAAGCCGTTCCGCCTGCTGTCTGGTAGTCTGGTAGAGGCGCGACTGCTGCACCGCCAAAGCAGCTTGAGTTGCCACTATTTGAGCCAGGTCAATGTCTGAGAGGTTCCAGCGGCGGGTGCTGCAATTTTGGCGCAGCGAAATGCTGCCGATGATTTTGCCTTCGGAGATTAAGGGCACGACTAACAGGGCGCGGGCTGGCGATCGCACTTGCAGTTCTGTAACATTTAAATCGGGGCGTTCGTTGAGGTCTTCAATCGCCACGGGCTCTTTTGATACCATAACTTGCAGCAACACCGGATTGCCGCGAATCGGCACCAAAGACTGCGGCAGGGAAGGATGGGCAAAAACCCAGCCGGGAGGGTTCGCAGCAGCACTCTCAGCAGCAGTTTGAGGGCTTGGAGGATTCGCAACTACCTCTGAATTGTTAAAACCCTGTTTTACAGCCACCGTATCCCTATTTGTGTCGTAGAGACCAACGCACTGGACATATTCATCATCTTCTGTCCACAGAGATAGGGCGCAGCCGTCAACTTGCAAAGCTTGGCCGAGTTGTTGAGTAATCGCTGCAAAAATATTTTGGGGGTCGAGGCTCGATCGAATTGCCGTAGTAATAGTATTGACTAAGGTCTCGCGCTTTGCCAGCGCCCGCACCTGTTCGTAAGCCCGGGCCTGAGAAAGGGCCAAAGCCGCTTGGTCGGCCACCGTAATTACTAACTGTACCTCGTGGTCTTCCCACTGGCGCGGTCGATCGAACTGGTGCAGCGCCAAGACTGCCATCAGTTCCATTTGGTAAAACAGCGGTACGATTAAGCTCGATCGAATATTCGCAGCTTGGTAAGCCTGCAATCGCTGCTCATTGTCCCAGCTTAAAACTCGATCGTCAGTTTGAGCATCTTGAATCACCTCCACATCCAGAGTTTCCCAAACCAAATCCGGCAGCAAATCCGGCGAAAGTCGGGCGCTAGAAGCATCTCGTCTAGCTTCAGAATCGCCCCGCAACCCTTTACTTTCGGCCTTCTGGTAAACGAACCACTCATCAGCCACCCGGCCGTCTTGGAACGGCCGCAGCAAACAGCAACTCACCTCAAACATCTGCCCGACAGTTTCCACAATTCTTTGCAGCATTTGCTGGTAATTGGGAGCCGATCGAATAGTATTGGTAACGGCATAAAGCAGCGATTCTTGCGAGAGAGCCCTACGCAGTTCATTCGTGCGGGCTTTCAGGACATTGTGAGTATCAACAGCTTGACTGACAAGAGCTCTGAGTTCTTCAGCATCCCAAGGCTTGGTAACGAATTTGAATACTTTGCCAGCATTAATAGCTTCAACTAAATCTTCAACATCCGTATAGCCAGTTAAAATAATTCGGATCACATCGGGATATTGAGCCGCAGTCAGGCTGAGAAACTCCGTACCGCTCATTTTTGGCATTCGCTGATCGGAAATAATCACAGCAACTTCTCCCTCTTTTGCCAAAATTTCGAGGGCGGCGGGGCCAGATTCGGCTCTGAGCACTTTATAGTCTCGATGGAAGGTGCGGTAAAGCAAATCGAGGTTATCCGGTTCGTCATCGACGATTAGAAGTTTGAGCTTAGGATTTGATTGGGAATTCATGCACCGTTCTCCTGTGCCCCGGGGCAGTTCGATTTAATAAGTCTGTTGAAAAAAAGAATTCGCAGGTTTCAATTGCACGAGTCATACGACAGTTGACAGTTGACAGTTGACAGTTGACAGTTGACAGTTGTTACCTACTACTAATGACTGATGACTGATGACTGATGACTGATGACTGATGACATAAGGGTTTGGAGTTTGCCGGCAGTTGCATTATTTTTTGAAACTGGTGTCACACAAATTCGTGAATCTGAAGTTGTTGTGAGTGGGTCGAGGCAAGAATCAACCTTGATTTTTAATTTATGGGTTTTCAATTCCGAATTCTTCGATCGCCACAGTTGCCTGTAGTGCACCCCAATTTTATTATTTAATGATATTCACAAGAATCTCGTCTTGCGGGAAGTGTCCTTAACCCCTCACCTCTATGTTGAGCGTGAAAATAGGAATCCGCAACTTTTAACTGCCCTCTGGATATCTCATAATACATAGGAATAATCGTCCTGATTGTGAGTGGATTTGCCTTTCTTTATGTGTTATTATCGCTCATCTTCCTGTTTTATTTGGTGTGTAAAAACTGTCTGTAGCAGGATACAATAGACAACCAACATCTTCCCCTGTGTTTTTGCTGCCTAGGTGACAGCAACTTTCACATTCTGCCAAGGATATGGCTTTCCTCTCCGGCCCCTGTGTCCCTGACTGATATTCGGGGGGGGAGACAGACAGACAACACAGGCGGGGAAGTGCGAGTGACGCAATTGCTGTACCATTTTAGTGAGACTGGCACTTTTTGGGCAGAGCGCGGCATTTTTTATGCCTCGTCCAGACCAACGCCCAAGGCAATTACTGCGGCGAAACACCGCTATCTTGAGCATCCATCTGTTAATCTTAGCTAGGGATGTACTCTGTGGAAACCGATCGAGCCGCTCGATCGAAGTTTTGAAGCTCTCGATCGCCCGCAGCACAGTATCGCAGCACAATATCGCTGGACAATATCTAGCCCTCCGGCGCAACAGGTAAGGCCTGTTCGCGAGGGGACGGGCTTCCTGATTGCCCAGCACTGCTGAAAGCTGGGTTGTCGGGTTCTGGGACAGGCAGCCAACATCCGACTTGCGATCGCGCCCGGTATTAGTCTAGTAGATACTTGATATTGTCAATTACCGCTAGACGGATAAATTATATTCGATCGGGTATTTCTGCAAGCAGAGAGCGGTACGCTTCCGGGAACCAGACGTTAAAACCTTTTTGATTGTTTTTAATAACTTTCCCGCTACCCACAAATCTAGTATTAAGGGATGGGTTTTCATTGGAAATAAATTTAGTCTAAAATACTGAATATCTCCAATTTACATCAGATAATAGTTAGAGGAAAGTACAAAAAGAATGTGACTGAATCGCATTCATAAACTCTGAGTATAAGTCATACAATTTAATCTCTTAAATTTAAGATTCTCGATGACAAATATTATGATTGGGAGTTGGTCTAAAGTTACATTCTTTTTTTAAAAGTGATATTACATTATCACCAGAAGTGAAATTTCTCAGATGGGCAGATCGGTAACCCGCGTAGAAAAATTAATATAGTGACCTGGAATTGTGAATCCTTCCTTTTTTTCCTCAGCTTCTCACCAACAACAAACTCCCGGACTTTCTGGCTTTTCGATCCGGGTGGCTGCATCAAATGACTTGACGCAACTAGCGGATATTTTGGCCATGAGCTTTCACTCCCGCGAGGGGTTTGTAGAATGGGTGTATCCAGTGTTGCGTTTAGGCATTTACGAAGATTTAAAAAATCGACTGCGTTCTCAGGCAGAACACTACATTTGTCTCGTTGCTGAGCTAGTCTCGCGGGAGTCAGGAATGCAGAATTATCGATCGCACCAAACTCAGTCTATAGCAGGAACAATAGAAATGGCTCTGCGTTCTCGATTCCCTTGGCAAATACCGAATTCCGACTATCCTTACTTGTCAAATTTAGCAGTTCACCCGGAGTATCGGCGGCAGGGAATTGCTCAACAACTGCTCGACAACTGCGAGAATACAGCCCGAGAATGGGGATTTTCGGAGATTTACCTCCACGTTTTGGAAAACAATCACGGGGCGCGACAATTGTACTATCAAGCAGGCTACCGCTTGCAACAAGTGGATTGGCATTGGACTTATTGGCTGTTCGGCCAGCCGCGCCGGCTATTTTTACGCAAGCAGATTTCGTTGTCATCAACTAAGTATGGGTAGTGGTGCATAAGCGCCTGCTTTTCGCACGCTCAATCGTTATGGAGAAAGGCTTGTATCAATTGCATCATTCAAGAAAGCAGCACTACCCAATTTCTACCTCCTGCTTCACTTCTAGTTGAACTTGAGCCTCAACAAATGTAGTGTAAATCGGAATATTCGATGTGATTGCTTCAAAGCTAATAACAAGAGAATAGGGTGCTTCAGCATCTGGATCGTTATTCCAGCCTTCATGTCCAACTACTGCAATACAGAATGCTTCTCTGAGTTCAAATGACTTGACAATAGTCCAATCCTTTTGAATAGTTCCCGCGCTTCTAGAAACACCGTCAATTTTTCCATAGTTTTTCGCTCTTTTGCCAATAGTCCATTTAAAACCTTCCTCTCCCTTTTCAGCATCCTCTGGAGCATCATACTCTTTCAAAATCCTAGCCAGAAACTTTTCTGGATTTTCTCCCTTTTTACTACAATCCCAATCCAGCCAAGTTGAAAGATATTTTCGGCGATTTCTACGAGTTCGACGCGGTTGTGCTTTGTAAGATAAAGTAACTTCTACCAGAATCTCATATTCTTCTCCCTGACTACGCAATCCTTCTGGCAATTTTACTTGATAAACATGAGCTTCTTTTGCTTTGATAGGACGATTCCCTCTGGTAATCAAAGTGATGCGATTGGGAGAATTACCTAAAGCGCGATCGATATTTGGAATACCATAACCAATTTGACGAATGACGTGGAGTTTTTCTATATTGTCTACCATTGTCCACTCTGGCCATCTGGCTGATTGTACTATCAGCGCACGGTATAAAAGGCAACTCTCATCCGACAACTCAGCAGCAAGACGCGCTGCAATATGGCTCACTTTTGGTGCTGCAAATGATGTTCCAATATTGTCAGCAGCAACTCCTGGCCCACCATTCAAAGTCGAACGCACTAATTCTGGGCAAACTTCTTTAGGTGAAGTAATGTTAGGTGGTATAGATTCATCTTTTACTAAGTCTCCACCATATTCAACTACTTCCGGTTTAATGGTATCCCAAATTCCTAACCCAGAGCATGAAAAAGCTGAGGGTTTATCCTTCTGTGATATTGAAGAATACGATAGTGCACGATAAGAAGCTAGAGAAATTGAGCCAACGGTTAAGGCTTGAAAACTTTGTGCAGGGTTAGCAATTCTACAAGAGTTTTCTACAAGATAATCGGGACATAGCCGATTTGATGCAAGATGCTCTTGCACAGATAATCTTGTATATCCTATTCTTCCACCACTTAAGGGTAAATTTCCTGCTGCTACAATAAACAGAATATCCTTTTCCCATGTCAAATTATCAATCCCCGCCGCCCAAGCACTCATATATTGAGTACGACATGGAACAGATCCAGTGATAGAATGATTGAAAATCCTTGTTTTTGTTTGATTGTGATAAAATTCCACAATATCACCAAGTAAGTTGGGTGGAAATAGCTGTGTAGATAGTTGACATTTAGAATCAAGAATTCTCGCATTTTGAATCCAGCAAACAGCTTTTTCATTTCCAATACGAGGTATTGTTATGGGATAGAGGACTGCACCAGCCACTCTGGTTCCGTGTCCACCGTTGCTAACATAGTCAGCAGTTTGATCGGTTTCTTCTGGAACCCAAGACTTTGAATTGCCTGAATCAATAGCTGCTTTCAAAAGAGAATGATTTTCTTGAATCCCACTATCTATAACACATACGTTAGGGGCATTTGATTCGGGTTGTTCTAGTTGAAAAATAGGATCGTCAACATCAGATGAATTTTCCGGCTCAACTAACTTAGCAAATTCATCAGGCAAATTCACATCAAAAATATAGGGGAAATTGAAAACTAAGTCTTTTAGTCCCTTGCCAGAAATTTGAAGACGGCACGAAAAACTATCGGGCAGTTGAGAAGATTGAGGAATAGCTCCATCCACAATATTTAAAATCTCTCCCCGATAAGCTTGGACAAATTCCGTAAACTCATCTTCTCTTTGCGACTTAATCTCATCCCATTGCTGGTAATTTAAATCACGTTTTTTACTCCACGTGGTGAAGCGTTTAGTAAACTTTTCGTCACTTTCATCGGGCTTTATTTCGGGGCAATCAGGCAATTGTGACTTCATTCCTAGACAAGCAATACCTATATCCACAATATATATTTGTTCATCTGTAATTTGCTGCCATTGATTAAGTAGTTCTGGTGAGAGGACGTACTCAGGTCGCTTGCTTCCATCAATAAAGTCCCAGATTGCTGCAACTTTACCCCCTCCTCGCTCTGCCTTAATAAATTTTTCTATCTTTTTTTCTAGTTCACTAAATTCACTATCATCTGCTGAAGCACCAATAATATACCCATTTTCTAATTCAGCAATTACTTCGATTCCATAGTTTCTGAGATTCTCTGCATCGAATGCAGGGCTATTTCGTTCTAGACAGTAGACAGGGTTTAGGTTTAGAGTTTAGAAGTCGGATTCACCCTAACTTATGATTTATGAGTTCCCTAGCAATTG